>JAZRFA010000068.1:0-6190 GCA_045661085.1 Bacteroidaceae bacterium | reverse complement strand
TCTTCTGCGGATAGGTGGTGAGGCGCAGCTCCTTCCATATGCGGGCATAGGTGAGGGTGCGGTCTCCTTGTTGTTGGAACAATTCGATGAGGGCATCGAACATGGCGCGCTTGGTCATGCGCTTGTTTTTCTTTCCTGCAGACTTTGCCATACTCTATTTATTTTAATGTGATGAAATCAACCTTGCCGTGATTTTTCTTTTGGGTCCCTACTTTCCCAGCAATCGCTCGAGCTCTTGCTCGAGGTCTTCTACCATGGTGTCGCGCATCACGAGTTCGCCAGCGCGATTGATGAGGAAGTAGGTCGGCAGCTCGCTTACCCCATAGAGGTTTGCCTCTTTGGAGAAGGCGCCGTCATTGCTGCGCACACACACCCAAGGGATGTTCTCCACGGCCGTCTTCCAGAAGTGTTCGTCTTCGTCGAGCGACACCTGGTAGATCTCGAGTCCGCGTGTGGCATACTTATCATATAGGTCGCGCAGCACGAGCACGCGTGCTGGTGACTGTGGGTGTGCATAGACATTGAAGTCGAGCATCACCACCTTCCCCTTGAGGTCGGTGAGTCGGCGTGTGGCTCCGTCGATGTCGGGCAGCTCGATGTCGATGATGGCCGTCTCGGTGATCTTGCCTTCGAGTTCGCTGTAGTCGACAGGCTGTGCTGGGCGTGTGTTGCGCATACCCTTCAGTGCGATGCTCTTGAGGTTCTTGGTGCGTTCGGCCTCGGGGTAGAAGAGGTCGAGGTTGGTGGCCACGGCAGCGAAGCAGCGGATGTCGTCGCGTGTCATTGTAGGGTCAAAGATAAACTGCCCTCCTAGTCGTTGGAACAGTGCGAAGTAGGCATAAGGCTTGCCCGGGTCGGGGTATATGTACTCCATGCGCACCTCTTTCTTGTAGTTCATCACTAGGGCGTCTACGCTCTCCTGGGCGGCCTTTGCGGTGCTCGCTTGAGCCATTACCTGTTGTACGTCGGCCTGCAGCTCGCGTTGCTTGCCCACTAGGGCTTTGAGCATGAGGTTGTCTTCCGATCCCTCGACCTCATACGCTGTGCTCATGGATGGAAGCTCGGCAGTCACTCTCAGTGTCTCTGTAGAGTCTACGGAGAGGTACAGTATCTCTCGTCCTATGCGCAGTCGATAGAAGTCGAAGCATTCGGGCTTGGCCACGCGGAAGCGGAACGCTCCGTCCTCATCTAGTCGTGCTGAGTCCACCACGATGGTGCGCTCCACGCCTATGTTGTCGAGGTAGAGGGTCTTGTCGGCGGCCTCGGTGATGTGTCCCTCGATTGTTGCCAGGGGTGATTGTGTACAGCTCACTGCGCCCAGCAGGGCGGTGAGGATAAATAGGTTTTTCAGTCTCTTCATAATTATATGTGCTTTATTGAGCAAAGCTACATATAATTTGTCAAATAGAGAAATCTGAGTGGGAAAAATGTTGGAGATAATATGGTTGGTGTCCTATTTGTCTCACACCTCGGCATGGTGCAGTTGGTCCTTGAGCAGCACTTCGTGTATCTGTCGTTCCAGTTCGCGTTTCGAGATGGCGCCCACCATCTTGGTCGGTTGTCCCTTCATGGGGATGAATAGGGTGGTCGGTATGGCCCGTATGTCGTAGGCTGAGGCCAGGGCTTCACATCGCTCCACGTCGACCTTATACACGATGATCTGGTCTTTATATACCTCGGCCAGCTCCTCGAGTATGGGTGCGAGGACTCGGCAAGGGCCGCACCACCCGGCATAGAAGTCGACGATGGCGGGACGGTTGCCAAAGTAGCTCCATGCGGCGTGAGGGGCGCGGTAGTCGGCTACGTGGAGGAGAAATTCGTTCTCGGTGAGATTGATGACGTTCATACTATTATCTATTTTATTTAAGATATAGTATGGTAACGTCCGACCCTATCGGTTTGTTCTCTTCGTCGAACCCCCTTACAGCCTTATCGCAAATTTCTTGAGTCGTGTATCGAGCATCTCATCGGGGATGATAGCCTTGACGGCATCGGCCACCGCGTTGACGAGGCGTTCGCGCACATAGTCCTGGCGGATGACAAGCGAGATCTCACGCACAGGGGTAGGTGCCGCAAGTTGTCTCACGTGCTTCTGCTGTCCATCGTGCAGCAGGGGCAGGTGCAGCTCGGGGATGACTGTGTAGCCTCCGTTCTCGTCGACAATCTTGATGAGTGTGTCGATGCTTCCTGCCTCGTAGGAGGTGGAGTAGGCCGACTTGGTTTGGCAGAAGTTAAACACCTGGTTTCTCATGCAGTGCCCCTCCTTGAGCACCCACAGGTGCTCGGTAGGCATATCGCAAGCGGCTATCTCATCCTTCTTGTATAGCTCCTCTTCGGGCGATACATAAGCGGCGAACTTCTCATAGTAGATCGGGATTTCGAGGAAGTCGGGCTGCTCCAGCGGCGTGGCCAGTATGGCCATGTCGAGCTCCGCCTTGCGCAATTGCTCGATAATGACTGCCGTGCGTAGCTCATAGGCCTTCAGCTCGACCTGTGGCGAGTCCTGCTGCATCTGCTTGAAGAGTCGGGGCAGCACGTAGGGAGCCACCGTGGGGATGACCCCGACGCGCACCACGCCGCTCGCCAGATCCTTCTCTGATCGAGTCATCTCCCTGAGCTGAGCGATGTGGTATAGTATGATGCGTGCTTGGTCGATGACTGCTCGTCCGCTATCGGTGGGACATATGGGGTGGCTCTTGCGGTCAAAGAGGGTGAGGTCGAGCTCCTCCTCCAGTTTCTGCACCAATGCACTCAGCGTAGGTTGGCTCACGCCACACGACTCGGCTGCTCGCAGGAAATGACGATGCTTGTCGAGCGCCACGATATACTCTAGCTGTTGGATATTCATGATGACGTATATATAATAGGTATAGTGTTAGTTCTGCAAAGTTAATAATAGTTTTCATATATCGGTCAATAAATGCAATCTATTTGCACAATAAGAAAACTCCTATTACCTTTGCAGCAGAAAAAACAACAACAGACGACTATTAACAACTAAAAACATATACAAGAATTATGGCAAAGAGTATTATTGGAACACAGACTGAGAAGAACCTTATGATGTCATTCGCTGGCGAGTCACAGGCACGTATGCGCTACACCTATTTCGCAAGCCAGGCCAAGAAGGAGGGCTATGAGCAGATCGCAGCCATCTTCACCGAGACTGCTGAGCAGGAGAAGGAGCACGCAAAGCGCATGTTCAAGTACCTCGAGGGTGGCATGGTAGAGATCACCGCCAAGTTCCCCGCAGGCGTTATCGGCACCACCATGGAGAACCTCCGCGCTGCTGCTGCCGGTGAGCACGAGGAGTGGGTAGATGACTATCCCAAGTTTGCCGACATCGCTCAGGAAGAGGGCTTCCCCGCCATCGCTGCTATGTACCGCAACATCGCCATCGCTGAGAAGGGTCACGAGGAGCCTTACCTCGACCTCTTGAAGAATGTCGAGGAGGGCAAGGTATTTGTGAAGGACGGTAAGGTGTTCTGGCAGTGCCGCAACTGTGGCTTCATCATCGAGGCCGAGGAGGCTCCCAAGGCATGCCCCGCATGTCTCCATCCCCAGGCATACTTCGAGGTACAGAAGGAGAACTACTAATCCACACCCACATAAATGACAAGAGGGAGCGCGTCACACGATGCGCTCCCTCGCTTTTGTGCTATATCCTGCTACTGAAGCCATGCAACGGCTTCATTTTGTTCTGTAATGATACTCTTGAAGTGCCTTCTATTTGTGCAGATGCCGTCTGCATAAATTCAGAAGACAAATATTTCTCGACAGTTAAGATGAATTGTTTCTATTTTACACCCCATCAGGTATAAAATAACTCTTTAAAAGCCTCATTATCCCCTTTCGGGTATAAAAACAATGAAGTTTACGTTGATAATTTTAAGTTTAGGGGATTTTGGCTGAGGTATCGGTAGTTGCTTGTAATGCGCTGTTATATTGATAAATAAAGACCGACACCCCGGTGTGGGGGTGTCGGTAGTATCTTGTTTTATGCATTACAAATGCTGATATATAAGAAGACGACAGTAGCTGTGAAGGGGAATTTACTTCACAATCACCTTGCTGTTGTCTACCACCTGACCCTTCTGTTGCAGGGTGAAGTTGTACATACCGCTGCGAAGCATTGAAGCGGGAATCTGCACAGAGTTCTCTCCTGTAGGGATGTCGCGACGCTCTATCAATTGACCGCTTACACCAGTAACAACTAGTTCGCGTGCAACATTACTATTTTCCTCGTTCAGTGTAATGGTGATTTGTGCATCGCGGTCTGCAATGGTGGGAGCGATACTCATTGCTGCACGTGTCTCACGAACGAAGTTGACGCTGCTAGCGTCTTTATTAATTTCATAAACACAAGTAACATTTTCATTGCTTTCATCACGACATTTTACAATTAGATAGTACCCATTTGGCATTAATACCAATCCTACTCCTGAAAAAAGACAGAAATCTCTATCAAATTCATACAGGCATTCTCCATTATCATTTACAATCTGTACATTTCTATAAACCTCGTTCTCCCAATCGTATTCACTATAAGACAGAAACTCATATTGCTCATCATTATTGAAAAGAGTTTGTGTGTAGTACAATGGAAAACTCCATCCTTGATTAAGATAAGCAATTCCCAACACGTTTTTATGTTCTAATGTTCTTATCTCTTTAAATTCACTATCAAAAATAATAGCGTTCTCTTCCTGCGAAAAAAATATTTGTGGTTTCTTGTCGTAAGTAAATGAGTCAGCTATATAGCAAATATCTTTGTATTCTGCCATAATTGTTGCATATTCCTCCAATCCCTGTGCCATCACATTAGCACCCATCAACATTGCCGCACACGCTGCCATTCCTTTGCGTAAAATTGCTTTCATAATTGTATTTGTTTTAGTGCTCCCCTCAGTCCATAAAGAGCGGTTATACTATAATATTAATATGAAAGAAGCGTGGGCTGATATGCCACGCTGTAGATGAAGGTCCTAGGAAAACCCGAAAACAAGAGATGGAGATAACAGCCCACGCGATATACGCGTAGAACCATCATGCCGTCTTCTTGTTTAGTTTGAAAATTTCCTAGGTTTTCATCTACAAGAGAGCACAACGCTTCTATTTTACCAAAATGTCTTGACGAGACTTTCGCCTCATCGGAGGCAAAGTTAGTGCAAACCGAGCGAAATACCAAAATATGTTTTGAGTATTTTCGAGGTGCAGCCTAACTTCATCTTGCAGAGCAAGTAAAAGTACTAAAACTTTTCAACACTCCGCACACTATCATCAGATTATTTGCTTTTCACCCATAAAAGTGATATATTTGTAGTACTAAACACCACTTAAATCGAATACACTATGAAACAAGAATCTGCAACAAAGACCAACGAGAAAGTCCCTAATAACTATACCCTCTGCATCAAGAGTGATTGCCCGAAGGCGGCAAACTGCTTGCGCCACGTGGCGGTAGCAATGATGCCTGCAGAAGTGCAGCGATGGAGCATCGTAAGCCCTGCATACCTGGCGCAGATGGAGGGGGAGTGCCCCATGTACCGCTCGGCCGAGAAGGTACAGTATGCTCGAGGTTTCGTGCGTATGATGTCGGCACTCACCGTGCAGCAAGCCCATGCGGTGAAGGAAAGTCTCATTGCTACATTCGGCATGGCGATGTATTATCGCATGCGTAAGGGTACAAGACTCATCACTCCCACCGAGCAAGAGACGATATACAATCTGTTAGAGCAGCAGGGCATAACGGAGCGTCCTGCATTTGATGCCTACACAAAAGATTACTTGTGGTGAAGTTCTACGCAATGCATTATTAAACAAATAAATCCACACTTTTTGCAAAACTTTTCGAGGGCTTGCAAAAACTTTTTCACTATAATGAAAATTTATTTTCAACAAAGCGAAAAACTTTTTTCAACGAAGTGAAAATATTTTTTCAATGAAACGAAAAAAAAATGCCGAAGGCTCCGTCGTTAATTTTTATAGGCTCTTCCCCGACAAATCTCTGTAATGAGCCGAGAAAATGGGTAGAAAGAGAGGAAAAAAATTAGGTTATTTCTAACCATCATCCTTTGTAATGCGATAAACTTTCCAACTCCAACAACCACCGCTTGGCCTCAGTGCCATAGGCAAAGCCAACAAGTTTACCATTGGCTCCGACAACGCGATGGCAGGGGACGATGAGCAG
>JAZRFA010000067.1:0-33028 GCA_045661085.1 Bacteroidaceae bacterium | reverse complement strand
GAGGCTTATGTAGGTATCGTGCGCAGCAACACCCGCCTCAAACGTGCATGGAACCGTCTCGACATCCTCTACGAAGAGACTGAGGCACTCTTCAAGCGTAGTAAGGCTACCCGCGAACTATGCGAACTGCGCAACATGATCAACGTGGGCTACCTCATCACCCGCCAAGCCATGGAGCGCAAGGAGAGCCGAGGCCTACACTATACCATTGATTATCCGAAGAAGTAATTGCATCCTATAACAATAATCGCCCCCGACTGCTACAACAATCGGGGGCGATTATTATTATCGTTCAGCACTTAATTTATCTCACAACAGCGCGGAGTATTAGCGCTGCAAATTAGGCATAAATAGGATGACTCCACCCCTTACTGCCCCCTATGCAATTACATTTTTGCCGGGTGGCAGTTTTTTGTAGCCTCCGATTTAGAATCTATTAGACGCTGCTATATATTTCTCTCAGATAATAACCCTTTTACCTCACACGTTTCGTGAGATCTGTGTGAAAATCAAATGTTTGTAAAAACAGAAGTTCTTGAGATATAAACCTTCAATGTTTCTTCTAACACTATTTTATAATGCGTTTTCCCTGATTCTATGGTTATGGTCATCACTACCTTCGCGAAGGTAGTGTATTATCCTCGCGAGGGTAGCGCACTATCCTCGCGAAGATAATATTTTCTCTTCGCGAGGAGAAAATCTTTTGTATGGTTTGTCTGCAGAAAATGAGGGGTTTAGTTTACTTGGTTTCTTACTGCTGATTTTATTGATTAGCATATATAGATGAAAATATAAAAACATGCCAGGTGGCAAAAATGTAATTGCATAGAGCGCTGTAACCTCATTTTCAGCACGTTGCATCGCTGCTAAGGAAAACCTGCCAACCCCCTTTGGCATATTCCTGAAGGCGAATGCAAAACCTGCCAGGGGGTGTTGGCATAAATTGTTGAAAGGATTTTTTTGGGCTGCAAGCAACTCACCTTCGTGAAGCTGTTTTTAACGTTCCGATGAGCCCTCTGCATCATCGGATATGTTATCCGCTGTGACGGAATATCTTTTAGTGAGCAGGACGGGCGTTCCGCTCACGCAGATTTTCTTATTGTCTCACGCTGAGGCGCAGAGGTCGCAGAGGCTGCATAGCTAAAGCTCGCAGCTGCCATCCGGAGGCACATACCAGCGTCAGCGACGTATGCTTTGTGAACTCTGCGTCTCTGCCATTATGAAGACATGATGGCTTGCTTGCTCGGCAGAGCTCAAGAAATCTTGACTCTGCCCTCGCTGCGCTGCGCCAAAGCCAACCCATTTATGAACTTTTGTAACCTGATTTCAGACAATTTTCGCCCCTAAAAAACGAGGGGCGAACGACTGCACATCTCCTGCGTGGAGATTTTATTTCGGGCGCAAAGTTACTAATTGTTTGAGAGTTACGCAACAAAAAAGGATGATTTTTATTAGGAGATGGACACATTTTTTTGCCAACCACGGCGAGAAGGTTTTCTCGCTTGGGTGGGCTCGGATCTATCTCCCACGGATAGATGATTTGTGTAAATTTGTGTTATTTGTGGGCTAATAATCTTGTGCGCACGACACCTTATATATATTATTGCCCACGAATGTGCACGAATCTTCACGGATTTTTATGCTCCTTCCATCACGTTTCGCGTGAGACAAAAAAGATTTGTGTTAATTTGTGCGATTCGTGGGCTGATAATCTTATGGGCACGAATCTTCACGAAAAGTTTAGGGGGCGGAGAGGCAATCCTTGATGTATTTCTCTATATCCTCAGTTGACACTTGATAGAGGGGAGATAATTGCTCAAAATGGGCATCGCGCATGAAACGTGAACCGTTGGTGAGCATCGCCAAGAGATTCTTGCTTTTCAAGCGATGACCAGAATAGTCCAAGGCCAAGGCTATCATGTCTCTGATTGATATGCCCTCCCTCAATATAGAATAGATGTCGTAGTAGTCGCGAAAAGTGCTGCGACGCATCATCACCTCCATCTTCATGGCTCCTATAGACTTGACGTCGGCAAGCTTCAGGTTGTGAAGACAAGATACCGGAGTCTCCACTGGTGAATATTTGGGAGACGAATAGAACGACAACTTGGCTCCTTCGAGAATGAACTCCACATGGTCTATGACCAACAGATTGCGAGACTGGACCTCACCAATGGCAGACAACTCCTGCTCGATATGATACCAATCGACCTCGGGGCGCTCATCCTTCGTCGTACGCCATTTCATGAAGTCTAAATCCTCGCTCTGACGTGTGCCGATCTGAAGAGACAACGCCGTGCCACCAACCAGGATATAGGGCTTGATGCACTCCAAAGCTGCAACAGCCTCGAACACACGCTGGGTATGTGGAGCAAGACCTTTCATACGGACATGCGATTATAGTAGCGGGTTGCCATGGACCTGATGTATTGGTCTGGGGATTTTGCCTTGAAATAGTACCACGCTAAGAAACGGTTGAGGGCATAGAGGTACTCTTCCTGAGGCACCAAGTGGTCTAACCACACTTGCTTGACTTTCTTGAAGGGGTATATCAGAAACAGTTGGTCTATCTCATCCAAGTCGAGATGCAACAAGGTCTTCTCTATCAGGATGTCATCGGGGATGTCACTGACAGAGGCTTCGCTGAACGACCAGAAACAATGTTCCTGCTTCAGCTTGGCTAACAACTCGGATTTTATAGACTGTGGCATCATAAACAATACTCGTTGTACCTCATTGATAAGATATACTGCAAAGGTACAAATAGTTTGCTATTCTGCAAATGATTTTTATTTTTATCTTCTCGCACGCAAAGCGTGTTCACCGCCAAAGTGGCCAAAGGTAATTCTGTGCAACGCTAAACACTCAGCGCTCAAAGATTTTTATCTCACGCAGAAGACGCAGAAAGCGCAGAGCACGCTTGTTGCACTCGCGTGTGTCGGCTTGCCGCCGAGTGCACACATCCCGGATGGCCAGCAAGAGCGGAGCGACTTGCCAAATTCTGCGTTCTGAGCTCTCTGCGTGAGACCATAAATGACTCGGTGTGAGGCTTGCTACTATCGTTTTTTTTGCTGTAAAAGTTGTTTTAATTAGCTGATATTTAGTGTACTATGACACCATTTAAATCTCCACGCAGGAGATGTACAATAAAAACAAGAGATAACAAACTGTATTATAACAACTTATAATGCCTATCGAGCTATGAAAACATACGGTGCGCACCGCGTGCCGAACAACACGAACGGAAACCTTTTTTAATTAATCTATTTAATAACTAATCAACTAAAAAAATGAAGAAAAAGTTTACTATGCTTTTTGCTGCCCTCCTCGCGTTTGTGGGAGTGGCAAAGGCTGGTGTCACTGACCTCCCCCAAATGTCGACTGAGGGTGATATCAAGTGGTACACCATCAAGAATGTGAGAAGACAGAAGTTCGCTACTTATGCAGGTGACAATGCGACAATGACACAGCAGACTAATGCTTCTGCAGCTTCGTTCTTCTATTTTACTGCTTCTACGACAGAAGGTGCTGTAAAGATTCACAACTACGCTGCTGGAGATAAACTTTGCGCTGCCTATAACTCTTGGACTGCTGCTGGTATTGATTGGTACCTCGCAGTAAAAAGCGCGGGCGTTTCAATCTGTACATCTGCTGGTGAGTGGGATGCTTGGAATGACGCTCGCGGAGAAGGACAACTCGTAGAGTATTGGTCTGCTAGTGACGCCGGTTCTGCATGGGAGATTTCATTGGTTACTGACTTCTCTGCTATTATTGACGTTTCCGCTGCTAAGGAGGCTGCGAAGACAGAACTAGACAATCTTGCGAAGATTTCAGCGCTCTTCTCTGACGCCACACAAGCTAAAACAGATGTGGATGCTGTTAAGGCTGACGGAACAGGCTTGGCTGAATTGAATGCTGCAGTTGAGGCTATCAATGCTATCGTTGTTGCTTATAAGAAGCAAATCAATGGAAAGAATGTCCGTTTCACAACTTATGGACGTAATACAACCGATGGACATGATATGACAGCGGTTGCAGCAGGTGGTGCTGGCGCAACAAACTCTGCGGACGCTGGTATCTGGACCCTGATGAGTAATAATGATGGTACATTCAAGATGTACAACTTTGTTAGTAATTTGTATCTGATGAGTACAAGAGGCCAAAGCCAACGTGTTCTTACATGTGAGTCTTTTGCTGATGCTGCTTCTTACACTTTCAATGTGAATAATGAGAATACAGTAAACCTTCTGAATAATGGCAACACATTGCATATGGATGGCTCATCAAATATTGTTCAGTGGAATGACAATAGTGCGGGTGCATCAATCTGGAAGGTTGTATCTTGTGCTCCTATTGTTGTTTCTCGCGAGCAATACGATGCCGCAGCTGCTGCAAAAACTTCACTTCCCTATGCTGTTCAACAGGCTTATGGTTTGGTGACCGATGCGAACCAATATTATTCTAACTATAAATCAACCGCGGAAGGAAGTTACGAGGCTTTGTTGGATAATCAAGAATCTTCATTCTTCCACAGTGCATATGGAGACGAGCCTGGCGATGGTTCTGGTGTGCACTACATTCAGGCTGACCTTGGTGAGGGCAATTCTGTTGATGAGTTCTATTTCTATATGAAGCCCCGTTCAGGCAACGGCAACAACCGTCCTAAGAATGTCACTGTGTATGGCTCAAATGATAATGTGGAGTTTACTAAGATCGCTGAGGTTACCACAACTCTTGATGGCTCAATGACTCCGTATGTGTCAGAAAAGTTGGGTGCTGAGGGTAAAAACTATCGTTACATTCGCTTGACAGTAACATCTACCAACACTGGTACAAAGTTCTTTACACTCTCTGAGTTGTATTTCTTCCCCGCAGATGGTGATGCTGGCAGTTTGATGGAATCATATCATGCTTTTGCATCTTCTAGCATTACATCAGATGCTATGTCTGCGGCTGCAACATCGTTGATTAACGCAGAGGCAACACTTGCGCTTGCTAACATCAAGAAGGAGGTTTCTGCTCTCTTGACAGCCAATGCAAGCAACCACGCTGCTACTCCTGCGCTTGGCCAGTACACAACCGAGGCCTACAATGCGTTGCAGACCGCTTATGATGCAACTGATGCCACACAGGAATCTCTTGAGGCTGCTATCGCTGCGTTCGAGGCTTCATTTAATGTTCCTGTATACTTCATTACCAGCGAAATGGGTGAGGGCACTTACGCTGGCGGTAAGGCTATTTTGTACAATGGTTCTGCATGGAGATTTGATGTTGCTGACATCTATAACCGTCAGATGTGGATGACCATCCCCGGCTACACAGAAGAGAATGTGCCCACTGTAGATTCTTATAGCGCAGAAGGTGCTACGTATGAAATCTGCGATTACCTCACTGGAACTGTTATGCGTGGAAAGAAGGTTCAAATTGTAAAGATTGAAAATTGGGACGGTGTATATAACCTCCAGTATGGTACTGCCACCAATGATGCCGTGCAGCATGCTCAGAACGGAGGAGCTTTGGTTGGATGGAATCCTGCAACAACAACCGATTGTAAGGCCTCTGCATGGAGTGTTGAATATATCGGTAACAGCTATGACCTCGACAAGTTGACCGACGCTCACGTTACAGCTCTCTCTGGTTTGCAGGCTGCATACAACACTAAGGCTTTCTATGCTGATGCTGTTCTTGGTGAAGGTCTTGGTCAGTATCAGGGCACAGAAGATGCTAAGGCTGCAATCGTAGCTACTCTTGCTCCTGCTGAAGCTATCCTCAATGGCACACTCACCGAGCAGGCAAACGCAACTGTAGATGCTATCAACGCTGCTGCTGCTGCTATCAATGAGGTTGCTGCACTTGAGATTAACCTCCCTGAGACTGGTAAGTTCTATCGCTTCCAGGGTGCATGCGAGGCTTCACTCCCTGGCTACTACATTACTGGTCACACCAATGCAGACGGTGGTCGTATCGCATTGACAAAGGATGCTGACGCTTCTACCATCTACTACTTCGATGGCACAAACCTCACTGCATACCAGAGCGGTCTCGTTGTTGGTTTGAATAGCGGTCACTGGACATTCGCTTCTATCGGTGACGACACAAAGCCCGCATCTACCATCACATTCGCTGGTTCACCCCGCCAGGCTGGTAAGTATACCATCAAATCTGCAGACCGTTACTTCCACTACACTGTTTACAACAATACTGTACAGGTAAACCGTTGCCAAGATGATGCATGCAAGGAACATGATTGGAACATTACAGAGGTAACCACTCTTCCTGTATCTGTTAGCGTTGCAGAATATGCTACCTTGTATGCACCTGTGGCCTTGACTATCGCTGATGGTGTTACTGCATACACTGCTACTATCGCTGAGGATGGCAAGACTTTGAACCTGAATAAGGTTGAGGGTACTATCCCCGCTAAGACCGGTGTTATCCTTGAGGCTGCAGCCAATACATACAACTTTGCTGTTGCTGCTGATGTTGACGCTATTGCAGACAACGCTCTCGTAGGTTCATTCGCTAAGTCAGCGAAGAACGCAGAGGCTAAGGTTTACACCTTGCAGATGCCCAATAAGGAGGATAAGGAAAGCGTAGGCTTCTACCTCTTCAAGGGTCAGGACGCTGAAGGCAAAACAACTTACATCAACGGCTTCCGTGCATGGATTGAGGTAGCTGAGGGCGAGGAGGCTCCTGCCATGTTCAGCTTCGGTCGTGGTCAGGGTACTACCTCAATTGAGAACGCATTGATCAACACCGAGAATGCTGTAATCTACGACCTCGCAGGCCGTCGCGTAGAGAAGATGGAGAAGGGTATCTACATCGTTAACGGACGCAAGGTAGTTGTAAAGTAAGAGAGAATGACAATGATAGCTGAGGGCCTTCGGGCTTCACCCGGGTGCCCCAGCTACACTTTAAAAACCTTAAGCAAAGAATACTATAAGATTATGAAGAAAACATATATCGCTCCCGAAGTGGAGATCACAGAGATGGAGTCACAGGTATTGATGTTCTCAGGCAGCCTTAGAGAAGATGGCGGTATTGAGGAGTCACTCAGCACCGGTCGTAACGAACGTCGCGGCCGCTGGGGCAACCTCTGGGAATCTGAGGACTAAGCAACCGCGTTGCAGCTTTTGGCTGTTGGCTATTAGCCGTTAGCAAATAAAAAGGGAGTATCTTCGGACACTCCCTTTTTTTATTATCTAATTTGGGGTTAAAACCCTGCAATTTATTGCAGCTATTATAGTTTGCGTAAATATAAATCGATGTTGTTTCATTGTCTCTGTCATCCCGAGCATAGAGAGGGATCTCGCAAATGTCTCTTTGTGTAAGACTCCTTTGCTTTTCCCTTCGGCCAGCGACCTAAAGGTTCCGACACTACGTTCTGTCAGGATGACAAGACTTTAGTCCCTTAATTAATACTATGGACTTTAGTCCATGAGTAGTTTATTATAGCCCTTGATGCTTGGCTTCGTCCCATAGGGCATCCATCTCCTCGAGCGTCATCTCCTTGAGGTTGCGCCCCTGGGCAATGGCTCCCTCCTCCACGTAGTTGAAGCGGCGGATAAACTTCTGATTCGTGCGCTCCAGGGCATTGTCGGGGCTGAGCCCGTTCATGCGGGCTACGTTGATGCAGGCAAAGAGTAGATCTCCCAACTCGTCCTCGGCAAGGTCGTGATTGCCGCGGTCGAGCTCTACCTTCAGCTCTTCAATCTCTTCGAGCAGCTTCTCCCATGCGCCCGAAGCATCGTCCCACTCGAAGCCCACGTTGCGAGCCTTCTCCTGTATGCGGTAGGCCTTCACAATGGAGGGAAGCCCTGCGGGCACACCGCTGAGTACGCGCTTGTTGCCGCCCTTCTCCTTCAGCTTCAGCTGTTCCCAGTTCTCCGACACTTGCGTGGCATTCTCCACTTCGGTGGTGCCAAACACGTGAGGGTGGCGGAAGATGAGCTTCTCGCACAGGCGATCACACACGTCCTTCATGTCGAAAGCGCCCTTCTCCGAAGCAATCTTGGCATAGAAGGCTACGTGGAGCAATACGTCGCCAAGCTCCTTGCAGATGTTGGCGTCGTCCTCGTTGATAAGGGCATCGCACAGTTCGTATACCTCTTCTATGGTGTTGGGGCGCAGACTCTCATTGGTCTGCTTGCGGTCCCAAGGGCACTTCTCGCGCAACTCGTCCAATACGTCGAGAAAGCGGCCGAAGGCCTCCATTTGTTCTTGTCTGGTGCTCATTGTTTGTTTAGTGTTTAGTGTTTAGTGTTTAGAGTTTAGTGGCCATCCGGAGGGAAAACATCGCGGAGCTACTCTAAACTCTACACCCTAAACTATAAATGATTATTCTATTCTTCCATCGCGTAGGCGTATGGTGCGGTCGGTGGTGGCAGCAAGTTGCTCATCGTGGGTGACGATGATGAAGGTCTGCCCCAACTGGTCGCGCAGGTCGAAGAAGAGCTGGTGCAGCTCCTCCTTGTTTTGTGTGTCGAGGCTACCCGAGGGCTCGTCGGCAAGGATTACTTGCGGGCGGTTGATGAGGGCGCGGGCCACGGCTACGCGCTGCTTCTCTCCACCAGAGAGCTCGGAAGGCTTGTGGGTGGCACGGTCGGTGAGGTGCAGGTAGTCGAGCATCTCCATGGCGCGGCTGCGGGCATCGCTCATGCTGGCTCCGGCAATGAGGGAGGGCATCATCACGTTCTCCATGGCGGTGAACTCGGGCAGCAGTTGGTGAAACTGGAATACGAAGCCGATATGCCTGTTGCGGAAGGCTGAGAGCTGCTTCTCCTTATATCCGGAGATGTCGATGCCGTCGAAGAGCACACGGCCGCTGTCGGGGCGGTCGAGCGTGCCGATTATCTGCAACAGCGTGGTCTTGCCGGCTCCGCTGGGACCTACGATGCTGACCACCTCTCCCTTGTTGATGGTGAGGTCGATGCCTTTGAGCACTTCGAGTGTACCGAAGCTCTTGTGTATGTCGTGGAGTTGTATCATTGGGGTTGTTTTTTGTTTAGAGTTTAGGGTTTAGTGTCATCCCGACAAAGCGAAGCACCGAGGGACTTCGAAGAGTGTTCTGGCATAGTTCCAGCGCGAGATTCCTCTCTATGCTCGGAATGACAGCATCGTTGGGGCTCTTTCAATTCTCAATTCTCAATTTAAATGTCGTATTACATATTCGGCAAGGTAGCAGCCAAACACGGCGGGCATGTAGCTGATGGTGCCGGTGGTGGATTTCTTGTTCTGCTCGCCCTCAATGGTGATGATGGCACGGCGGTCGGCCTGCTCGGTGGAGAACACCACAGGAAGTGACTTGCGCAACCCCTCCTTCTTCAAACGTGTGCGCACGGCCTTGGCCAAGCCGCAGTGGTAGGTGTCCCAGAGGTCGGCAAAGCGTATCTGCGTGATGTCGCTCTTGGCTCCCGCTCCCATGCTGCTCACGATGGGGATGCCTCGGCGCAAAGCCTCGGCGATGAGGGCACACTTGGGGGCAATGGTGTCGATGGCGTCGACGATAAAGTCGAAAGGGGAGGACCCACCCCATCCCTCTCCCTCTATGGAGGGGCTTTGCTGACATCGCGGAACCAACTCACCTCCATAGAGGGGGAGGATGTCTTCCTCCTTTATATATAGGGGAAGTGCGTTCACCTTGATGTCGGGGTTGATGTCGCGGAAGCGGTCTGCCAATACCTCCACCTTGGGACGTCCTATGCTACTGTGGGTCGCAGGTAATTGACGGTTGATATTGGTGGGGTTCACGGTGTCGGCATCGATGATGGTCATCTCTCCCACACCGGCACGGCACAGCATCTCGGCAGCATAGGCTCCTACGCCTCCCACACCCACCACGAGCACATGGGCATCACGCAAGCGTTGCATCTTGTCTTTGCCAAGTAGCAATTCCGTGCGGTCAGTCCATGACTCTCTTATATTTTCACTTTCATTTTTCATCTTTTCACTTTCATCTTTGACTTCGTCGAAGTTGCTCCGCTCGCTTGATTAACTTTCATCTTTCAACTCGTTGGCAGCGGCTGCACATAGGATAGTTCGTGGGCTTGGCCAAACTGCTCGGGGTATATGATCATCAAGCTGTTGTTGGAGAAGTGGCGCACCAACTGGGTGGGTAGATTGTCGAACGAAGGTTGCCATGAGATACCTCCGCGGCGTGCACTGACGAGCACGAAGAGGTGGTCGTAGCTGAGGTGCTGCGTCACGATGAGCAGGTCTTTCCAGTCATCGAGCGGCATATAGGATGTACGTGTGCTCGGGTGATGGGTCTGTATGTGACTCTTCAGCAGGGGAATCGTGTGGCTATGAGCATAGAAGTCGATGCGGCAACCGAGTTGTTCGCCCATGCGGCTCACACGCTCTACCCACTGGTAGAATCCGGCTTCCAGCTCGGCCTTCTCGGGAACGGCTACGATGATGCGGTGCACCACGTTGACGGGCATCAGGTAATTGACTACGATGACCTGTCGGTTGGTACGTGCAAGTAGGTCGGTTGCTACGGTTCCGAGGTATGAATCGCCGATGCGGCGTTTGTGGTGCAAGCCGAGCAATAGCTCTGAGGCTTCTAACTCCTTCATCGAGTGTATGATGCTACCCACAACATTGACGCCTATTCGATTGTGTATGGAGAGTTGCACATCGGCCGAGGCTGCTGTCTTGGCGGCTCGTTCCAGATTGATGGCTCCTTGTTTCTTCTGTTGCTCTACACGCTCGTTGTCAAGGCATACCTGAAGGGCTATCAGCTCTTTCTTTGACTTGGGATTGCGCATCATGACGGCCGTGTCGATCAGTGCTTCCACAGTGTCGGGATTGTTGAGCGCTACCAGAATGCGTTCGTTGGTGTCTCTGCCGCTTGGTGCCGAGGTCTCTGAAAGGGCTATCTTGCGTGCAGCTTTATCAGTAACGATGGAGCTGATGATGCAACTTACGAGAATCATCAGCACCACACCATTGACTATGTCGTCGCCAATGAGGTAGGCACCAGGAGCAATCTCAAGCCCGGTGCCCACCATAATCATCGCCAATGCACCTGCGGCGTGGGCATTGCTGAGTCCGAAGAGCATCTTGCGCTCGGCACTCTTCATGCGTAGCACCACTTGTGTTGCCCATGCTCCCAACCATTTGGTCAGGGTAGCTGTTACTACCATTATTATCACCACGAAGATGGACTCCTTGTGGTCAAAAAGACTCTTGACATTGATGAGCATTCCCACTCCGATGAGGAAATAGGGTATGAAGAGGGCATTGCCCACAAACTCGATGCGGTTCATCAAGGGGGAGACGCGAGGAATATAGCGGTTGAGAACCAAGCCTGCGAGGAAGGCTCCAAAGAGTCCCTCCAGACCTGCCATCTCCGAGAGCGCTGCACTCAAGATGAGCAGAACCAATACGAAGGTGAACTGTGTGACGTTGTCGCTATATTTCTTGAAGAACGCTCTCGTCAGTCGGGGATAGCAGAAGAAAATGAAGAAGCAGTAGATGATGCACTTCAAACCGAAGCTAATCCAGAATGTCGCACTGATGTCGCCTTTGGCACTGGCTGAGATCCCTGCCAAAGTGAAGAGTGCCAATAGCAGTGCTATCATTGTGCCGGCAATGGCAATGGTGACGCTATCGTGGCGGCTCAATCCGTAGCGACCCACGATGGGATAGGCTATCAGTGTGTGTGATGAGATGATACAGGAGAGGAGTAGTGAGGCCTCCGGACGGAGTCCCAGCACTTGGTCGCCCACGACAAATCCCAGGATGGAGGGGATGGTAAAGGTAATCAGACCGAAGATGATGCCGCGTGTGCGATTCTTCTTCAACCCCTCTAGATCCATCTCCAAACTGGCAAGGAACATAATGTAATAGAGACCTACCTTACCGAAGAGTTCGAAACTACTGTCGCGCGACAGGATGTTGAGCCCATGCTCACCTACCAGTACGCCTGCCAATATCATACCCACGAGGTGTGGTACGCGGATGCGGTTGAAAAGCAATGGGGCGAACAGAATGATAACCAACACGACAAGGAATATCCAAGTGGGGTTGGTGATGGGAAACAGATGAGCTATGTCTTCGATAAACTTCATGGTAGGTCGTAGGGGTGTAAGGCTCAGAAACAGAAACTGCATTGCAGTCCGTAGGCCTGGTTACGCAGAGTGCTCTGCCTGTTGTCAATCGTGGTAGGGCGTACCTGCACGCTGAGGTCATCGGTGATGTCGAAGTTGGAGAGCTCGGCATCGACATAGGCATCAACAATAGAAACAAGATATACACCGATGAAACAGAAGATGCTGAGGTCACGCTGGCGACGATAGATGTCCTTGCGGTTCTTGAATACGCGCTTGAGATAATCCATATTGTCCTCTATGTTGTAGCGCGGGGGAAGGAAATCTTCATAGCTTGCTGTATTGGGGTCATCGTCCATAATGTCGAGGTAGGCCTGCGAGTAGTCGCTATACATCTGGTTGTTCCAGTTGAGTGCATAGGCGCAACCGAGAAATCCGCCATAGACGATGGGGAGTTTCCAATATTTGTGGTTGTAGATTTGTCCACCTCCGGGAAACACGATGGCGCTCCATGTGGCCTTGCTGGGATCGGGGATAAATGTTGCGAGGCGTTGCTGGCGAAGTTGGCGACGGGTGGGAGAGGGAAGGTCTGTTGTCAAGCCTTCGGACGGGGTTGGTGTGGCTTGGACGTCTAGACTGTCCAGAATTTCCTGAACCCTCAGACTCTCTAAGCTTATCTTCGGCGACGCGGCGACGCGTGTGCTATCCATAACAAACTGCTGTGCCTGCGCAGCAATTGTGCTGGGCAGGCAAAGTATTGCCATCAAGGCAATTAGGGATATGAGGATGTGTTGACGGATTCTCATGCTTTCAGGCGGTCTAACATAGCGATGATGCGTTCCAACTCCTTCTCGTTCTTGAAGCTAATGGCAATCTTTCCTTTGCCTTTGGCATTGCAGGTGAGCTGCACGTCGGTTTGGAAGAAGGTGGCCAGGTGGTGCTTCAGCAGGTCGTAGTCGCTGGGCTTTTCCTCTTTGCTCTTGTTGGGCGCTGCTTTTTTCTTTTTCTCTTTAATGATTTCCTCGACCTTGCGTACTGAGTAACCGAAGATTTGGATATCTTGGAAGAGGTCGATCTGTTCTACGGGGTTGTCGAGGGAGAGCAGGGCACGGGCATGACCCATGTCGA
The DNA here is from genome assembly GCA_045661085.1 of Bacteroidaceae bacterium. Lineage (GTDB taxonomy): Bacteria > Bacteroidota > Bacteroidia > Bacteroidales > Bacteroidaceae > UBA1189. The sequence continues at coordinate 19,847 of JAZRFA010000067.1, read as the reverse complement.
GTTCACGGTTCTTGAGCGCCATCTGTATTTGTGCAGGCAACTTCAACAGACGCAGGTAATTGGCAATGGTGGTACGCTTCTTACCTACACGCTCGCTCAGCCTCTCTTGTGTGAGGTGGTATTCTTCGAGCAGGTTCTGGTAGGCGAGAGCGATTTCCATGGCATTGAGGTCTTCGCGCTGGATGTTCTCGATGAGTGCCATCTCCATCACATTCTCGTCATCTGCAGTACGGATATAGGCAGGCACTGCCGTAAGACCTGCAAGTTGCGATGCACGGAAACGACGCTCACCGGCAATAATCTGGTAGGTGCCGTCGTCCATCTTGCGCAAGGTGATGGGCTGTATGATGCCAATCTCCTTGATAGAATCGGAAAGCTCTTGCAGTGCTTCTGAATCAAATTCGCGGCGAGGTTGGTTGGGGTTGGCCTTGATGAGGCTTATGGGTATCTCGCTAATGGAAGATGAACCTTCGGTTTTCACCGCATCGGTAGAGATGAGTGCATCAAGGCCGCGGCCTAATGAGGGGTATTTCTTTTGTGCCATCTTTATAATTGAAAATTTATAATTGAAAATTAGAATCCGAAAAGACTAATTATCCATTCTCAACTTTTCATTATCCATTCTTCTTAATGATTTCTTGCGCCAAAGCCAAGTAGTTCTGTGCTCCCTTTGACTCGGCATCGTAGAGGATGGTGGGGATGCCGTGGCTGGGGGCTTCGCTGAGGCGTACGTTACGCTGGATGACGGTGTCGAATACCAACTCCTGGAAGTGGCGGCGCACCTCGTCGAGCACTTGATTGCTCAGGCGCAAGCGTGAATCGTACATGGTGAGCAAGAATCCTTCGATGCCCAGTCCAGGATTGAGCTTCGACTTGATGATCTTTATCGTGTTGAGCAACTTGCTGATACCTTCCAATGCAAAGTATTCGCATTGTACGGGGATAATCACCGAGTGGGCTGCTGTGAGTGCATTTACTGTGATGAGGCCCAACGAGGGTGAGCAGTCGATAAGGATGTAGTCGTATTCGTTCAAGAAGGGTTCGAGCAGACGCTTCATTACGGTTTCTCGACCTTCAAGGTTGAGCATTTCAATTTCTGCGCCCACGAGGTTGATGTGTGAGGCGATGACATCGAGTCCTTCGATGTCGGTAGTATATATGGCTTCGCGTGGATCGCGACCATCGATAAGGCACTCGTAGATGGAGCAGTCGACAGTCTGTATGTCAATGCCGAGACCCGATGAGGCGTTGGCCTGTGGGTCAGCATCGATAAGCAGCACTTTCTTTTCTAAGGTGGCGAGCGAAGCAGCCAGGTTGATGGCGGTAGTGGTTTTACCCACGCCACCCTTTTGGTTGGCTAATGCAATAATCTTTCCCATTTAAGTTTATTTAGTATTTCAAGCTGCGAAGTAAGCAATAATCTGCCTATTAATATAAAAAAAGAGCTTAAAGTTTCCAAAAATGTGGATAACTTGCCGTTTTGGTGGAAAACTTTTGGCGCTTCGCGGCATTTATGCTAATTTCGCGTTCATATATTAGTGTTTATGAACAACGAAAGACCTCTGATACTCATCTCCAACGACGACGGTTACAAGGCACGCGGTATCAACTTTGTAGCCGAGCTGCTCTCTACCTTCGCCGACGTGATTGTGATGGCACCTGAAGGTGGCCGCTCGGGAATGGGATGTGCCATTACCTCCAAAGAACCAGTGTACTACAGTCTCGTGAAAGAATGCGAGCACTTGGCAATCTACAAGTGTTCGGGTACGCCTGTCGACTGCATCAAAATGGCACTGCACGAACTCTTCCCCGACCGCCAGCCTGATCTCATCGTGGGGGGCATCAATCATGGCGACAATTCGGGGGTCAACGTGCACTACTCGGGCACCATGGGTATCGTCATCGAGGGGTGTATGAAGGCTATTCCTTCGGTGGGATTTTCGCTTGATAATCATTCGCCTGAGGCTGACTTCGAGCCTTGCGCTCCATACATCGTTAAGATTGTAGAGCAGGTGCTTGAACGTGGCCTTCCCGATGGAACCTGCCTCAATGTCAACTTCCCCGCTACGCCTATCTACGAGGGGATAAAGGTGTGCCGCATGGCACGTGGCGAGTGGACGCAAGAGTGGGAGGAGCATCCTCATCCACGTGGAGGTAATTACTTCTGGCTCGTGGGTAGTTTCTGCTTGCGTGACGAGCATCCCAACGAGGCCGATCGTCCCAATCTCACCGAGGGCTACGTGGCTATCACTCCCATACAAATCGATATGACCGACTATTCGTTTATGAAGACGATGCAAGAGAGTTGGGAATTGTCTTAATGCTGTATCTATGAAGTATTATCTTATAGCAGGTGAGGCTTCGGGCGATCTGCACGCATCGAATCTCATGCGTGCGCTGAAGGTACGTGATGCAGGGGCTGAGTTCCGCTTCTTTGGCGGCGATCTGATGGCCGCAGTGGGAGGCACTTTGGTAAAGCACTATCGTGAACTGGCTTATATGGGCTTCGTGCAAGTGGCGCTCCATGCTGGCACTATCATGTGGGGAATGAAGCAGTGTAAGGAGGATATCGTGGCGTGGAATCCCGATGTGGTGATACTGGTGGATTATCCTGGGTTTAACCTTAAGATTGCCAAGTATGTGAAGACTCATACTCGGATTCCCGTGTACTACTACATATCCCCCAAGATATGGGCGTGGAAGGAATATCGCATCAAGGATATTCGAAGCTACGTCGATGAGTTGTTCTCCATACTGCCTTTTGAGGTCCCCTTCTTTGCGGGGCACGATTACCCCATCCACTATGTGGGCAATCCTTGCGTAGATGCGGTGGCTGAGTTTAAGAATCGTTACACCGAGTCGCGCGAAGAGTTCTGTGCTCGTCATAATCTCGACCCTAGGCTGCCTGTCGTAGCACTTTTGGCCGGTAGCCGCAAGCAAGAGATAAAAAATAATCTGCCAATAATGCTTGCCGCTACAAAGCACTTTAAGGGTTTTCAGTGGGTGGTAGCCGGAGCGCCAGGTATAGATGAGGAGATGTATAGAGGGTTTGGCATTCAAGATTCCAACTCGGCAAAGGTTATCTTTGCGGAAACCTATCCCTTGCTTACCCATTCCTATGCAGCCATGGTCACCTCAGGTACGGCAACTTTGGAAACAGCACTCTTCCGTGTGCCCCAAGTGGTGTGCTACTATATGGCGTGTGGCCGTGTGGTGTCGTTCTTGCGCCGTCTCGTGCTCAAGGTACGTCATATATCGCTCGTCAATCTTGTGGCCGACTTTACTGTGGTGCGTGAACTCGTGGCCGATGGAATGAACGAGCGTGAACTCAAGGAAGAACTCGACCAATTACTTCTTGATGATTTCTATCGTAACCGTATGTTTAAAGAGTACGATGAGATGGTGCTGTGTCCCCTTGGCGAACCCGGGGCATCGGAGCACGCAGCAGAGAAAATGGTGGAACTGATGACAAAAATGGGTGAATAGGGTGTCTTATTCGTCTGTTTGTACTATCTTTGTTCGCGAATCGAGAAATAAAAGATTATGGAAAAGAAATACCGTCCCGAAACCCTCTGCGTGCAGGAGGGCTGGACCCCAAGGAAAGGCGAACCGCGCGTGTTGCCCATTTATCAGAGCACAACTTTCAAGTATGATAACAGCGAGCAGATGGCGCGCCTCTTCGACCTCGAAGATACGGGTTATTTTTACACTCGCTTGCAGAACCCCACAAATGATGCTGTAGCGGCCAAGATTGCAGCGCTCGAAGGTGGTGTGGCGGGTATGCTCACCTCATCGGGTCAGGCGGCCAATTTCTACGCGGTGTTCAATATCTGCGAGAGCGGCGACCACTTCGTATGTTCTACTGCGATCTATGGTGGTACGTACAACCTCTTTAGCGTGACGATGAAGAAGCTCGGCATTGATATGACTTTCGTAGATCAGAATGCTTCGGAAGAGGAGATACAGATGGCTTTCCGCCCCAACACAAAGTGCCTCTTCGGTGAGACCATCTCAAACCCCGGTTGTGAGGTGCTCGATATTGAGAAGTTTGCCCGCATAGCACATCGCAACGGCGTGCCCTTGATTGTGGACAATACCTTTGCAACGCCCATCAACTGCCGCCCCTTTGAGTGGGGTGCCGATATCGTGACTCACTCGACCACCAAGTATATGGATGGCCACGCTACGGCAGTGGGTGGAGCTATCGTGGATAGCGGTAACTTTGATTGGGAAGCCAATGCCGAGAAGTTCCCGGGACTGACCACTCCCGATGCTTCGTACCACGGTCTTACCTACTCAAAGAGCTTCGGCAAGATGGCCTACATCACCAAGGCTACGGCACAGATGATGCGCGACCTGGGCTCTATACAGGCTCCGATGAACGCCTTCCTGCTCAACCTTGGATTGGAGACGCTACACTTACGCGTGAAGCGTCACTGTGAGAATGCACAGCGCATTGCCGAGTGGTTGAGTCAAAACGATAAGGTGGCTTGGGTCAACTATAGTGGTCTGCCCGACAATCCCTATCACGCCTTGGCCGAGAAGTACATGCCTAATGGCTCGTGCGGTGTCATCGCCTTTGGCTTGAAGGGCTCGCGCGATGAGGCTATTCGCTTCATGGATAGCTTAAAGCTCATCTGCATCGTGACCCACGTGGCCGATGCACGCTCTTGTGTACTGCACCCTGCAAGCCACACCCATCGTCAGCTCTCAGATGAGCAGTTGCGCGAAGCAGGTGTAGCTCCTGATCTTATCCGCCTCTCTGTAGGTATTGAGAACGTTGAGGACCTCATCGCCGATATCGAACAGGCATTGGGATGAGAGAAGGGGGGCCTCCCCTAACCCCTCCCGAGGAGGGGGGCTTGGGCGATAAAACGATAACAATAAAAAACAATAGCGTATTATGGATTTTAAGATTGCTGTATTGGCCGGTGACGGTATCGGCCCTGAAATATCTGCCGTAGGTGTAGATGTAATGACCGCCGTATGTGAGAAGTTCGGTCACAACGTATCATACAAGCATGCTATCTGCGGTGCTCATGCCATTGATGAGGTGGGCGACCCTTTCCCCGAGGAGACTTACGAAATATGTAAGGAGGCCGATGCGGTGCTCTTCTCTGCCGTGGGTGATCCCAAGTTTGACAATGATCCCACAGCCAAGGTACGTCCCGAGCAGGGGTTGCTCGCCATGCGCAAGAAGTTGGGGCTCTTTGCCAATATTCGCCCTGTGCAGACCTTCAAGTGCCTTGTGCACAAGTCGCCCCTGCGTGCCGAACTCGTAGAGAATGCCGACTTCATCTGCATCCGCGAGCTCACTGGCGGTATGTACTTCGGTGAGAAGTACCAGGACAACGAGAAGGCCTACGACACCAACTACTACACCCGTCCCGAGATTGAGCGCATCCTCAAGGTAGCCTTCGAGTATGCCATGAAACGTAATAAGCACCTCACCGTGGTGGACAAGGCCAATGTATTGGCTTCATCACGTCTGTGGCGCCAGATTGCACAGGAGATGGCTCCTCAGTATCCCGAGGTGAACACCGATTACATGTATGTGGACAACGCAGCCATGCGTATGATTCAAGAGCCTACCTTCTTCGATGTGATGGTAACCGAGAATACCTTCGGTGATATCCTTACCGATGAGGGCTCAGTAATCAGCGGCTCTATGGGCTTGCTACCCTCTGCGTCTACTGGTGAGAGCACACCCGTATTTGAACCCATTCACGGGTCATGGCCTCAGGCTAAGGGACTCAACATTGCCAATCCCTTGGCTCAGGTGCTCTCTGTAGCTATGCTCTTCGAGTACTTCGATCTCAAGGCTGAAGGTACTCTCATCCGTCAGGCTGTAGATGCTTCGCTCGATGCTAATGTGCGTACTCCTGAGATTCAGGTTGAGGGTGGCGCCAAGTATGGAACTAAGGAGATTGGTGAGTGGCTCGTGGATTATATCCGTAAGGTGTAAGTAACAATAGCATTTGATATGGAGTGCAGGGATATACTGGTATGTCCCTGCTCTTTTTTTTGTAAAATTTAATTGATTGGTGTTGTTTGAGTTACTGGGTTTCTTGAAAAATATTTTGAAAAAACTTTGCGTTTTATTTTGTAGTTCGCTTAACTTGTGCTACCTTTGCACCCGAAATGATTGGGCTATGGTGTAATGGTAACACTGCAGATTCTGGTCCTGCCTTTCCTGGTTCGAGTCCGGGTAGCCCAACAAAGCAGAAGCCGATGTTTTAAAACATCGGCTTCTGCTTTGTATGCCTTCTTATAGTACCTTTTAAAACCACAATGGGTGTGATAGAGGCATCATCACACCCATTGCTCCTCTTAAAAGAAAATATACTTCAAGACAAACAGTACGGCCAAGATGAACATCGTGGGGGTGACCCGCTTGAACTTGCCGCTTGCCATGTTGATGGCCACATAGAATATCATACCCGTGAGAATACCGTCGGATACGGAGTAGGCCAAGGGCATCATGATGATGCAGATGAAGGCAGGGATAGACTCGGTGAAGTTGACAAAGTCAATCTTGGTGACGGGCTCGATCATGAGCAGGCCCACAAGGATGAGCACAGGAGCCGTAGCCGCCGAGGGGATGGAGAGGAACAGCGGCGAAAGGAATAGGGTGACGGCAAAGCAACAGGCTATCACCAGTGCGGTGAGGCCCGAGCGACCGCCCTGAGCTACGCCAGCGGCACTCTCTACATAGGTGGTGGTGGTAGAGGTACCAAGCAGCGCACCTACGGTGGTGGCAATGGCATCGGCCAAGAAGGCTTGTTTGAGGCGAGGGATGCGGCCCGTCTTCTGGTCCATCATGTCGGCCTTGGTGCATACGCCAATGAGCGTACCCATCGTGTCGAACAGGTCGATGAAGAGGAAGGTGAACACCACCACGAACATGTCGAGCGACCAGATGTGGCTCCACTCAAACTTGCAGAAGATGGGGGCTATGGACTCGGGCGCAGAGACGAAACCCTTGAACTCGGTGATGCCCATAGGGATACCGATAAGCGTGGTGGCAAGGATGCCGATGAGCATGGCGCCGCGCACATTCCTCACATAGAGCACACCCGTGATGACGAGGCCGATGATGGCGAGCAGGGCCGACCCCTTGGTAATCTCGCCAAGGGCCACGAGGGTAGCATCGCTATTGACGATGATGCCTGCATTCTGCATGCCGATGAAGGCGATGAACAGGCCGATACCGGCACCGATGGCGTTGCGCAGACTTCGCGGGATGGCATTGACGATGGCCTCACGGATGTTGGTGATGGTCATGATGATAAACAGGATGCCCTCGATGAAGATAGCCGTGAGGGCAAACTGCCACGAGTAGCCCATGCCCATACACACGGAGAAGACGAAGAAGGCGTTGAGCCCCATACCGGGAGCCAAGCCGAAGGGGAGCTTACCGATGAAGGCCATAGCCAATGTACCGACGATAGCGGCCAAGGCCGTAGCTGTGAACACGGCCCCTGCAGGCATGCCGTCGAGCAAGCCGAACATCGAGGGATTTACAGCGAGGATGTACGACATCGTGAGGAAGGTGGTGATACCTGCCAGCATCTCAGTACGTATGGTAGTTGTCTTCGGATCAAAACCGAAAAGTTTTGTCAATTTACTCATTGATTTATGATTTATGTCTTAGAATGTCCACTTGGCACCAAGGGCGGGCATTACCTTGAAACCCTTGGTTACAAAGTTGTTTGAAAGTTCCACCTCACCACCTACGCTGAGGTTGATTTTCTCCCAACCCTTGATATTGTTGAGGTTCACCCACAACTGAGGCTCGGAGATGAATATGAAGTTGGTACCTTGCCAAATGCGTGCCTCGCGCCAGAAGTCAGCAAAGCCGCTGAAAGAACACCAACCATTAGCAAAGCTGATACCCCATACACCTGTGAGCTGGAAGTTGTGAGGTTGCTTCTTTCCATTGAGACCTATGGTTCCAGAGATGGCCTTGTATGAAGCGGTAATTGACCATGTTTTTGAGAAGTCTGCGGTGTGTCCAGAGTAGGTAAGACCCAAGAGCCATGCGTTGTTGTATGAGCCGTTGCCAAGGTCGAAGCCGCCATTGAACTCTGCGTGTGCAGAAAGCCAACTCAATTTAGAGTCTTGCCAGAAGCAGAACTCACGAGCAATCTCTGTATAGGCACCTACTGCAGTAGGAGAGTAGTCCATGTCAACGAAATAGAAGGTACTACCGAAAGCGTCGGGGCGGAACATCTCGATAGTTGAAGTTATGCACTTGCGCTCAGTGTCGTAGAATACTTGGAGGTTCTGTGCTTCGATTTTTGAAGCGATGCTTGCTACGAGTGCAACAAGTAAAAGAACAAATGTGTTTCTTTTCATGAGTGTTGTGTGTTAATAGGATTATTAAAAAAGGGAGTTCATGCGCAGACGCGATGAAACTCCCAATGAGTAATCAGTTTATAACCTTTGCTAAATTGATATCAAAAATAAGTGTAGAATGAGCTGGAATGTCGGTCTTCTCTGTGCTACCATATCCCAATTTCGCTGGTATGTATATGCGCCAACTATCTCCTTTCACCATATGCATCAACGCTGTAGTCCAACCCACGATAACGCTGTTAAGATTGAATTCTACAGGTTTGTTGGTTGCTATATTAAGCTCTCCTTTGTATGATTCGTCGAAAATCTTGCCTTCGGGATAACTGTCTGTGGGGATGAGACGTCCGCGATAGTTTGCCTGTACAGTGGCTAACGGGTAATCAGTGCCGTCACCTTTTTGTTCTATATGGCAATACACGTAGTTTTCGGTGTCGTAATCATAGAGATTCCCATTGACATCTGTTGAGTCAAGCTTATAGGATAAGATTCTCAGCCACTTGCCGTCGGCATTTGTTTGAGCAACCTCTGCAATAGAGTCAATGAACTCTGTATTGCGACTTTCCCAGTTGGCATATTCGTCCACCACAGCGGTCTCCTCACACGAGGTGAAGAGGCAGCCGATAGTGGCGATGCATAAAAGAGATATCAGTTTAAGATATTTCATTATTTGAGGGTTTTGAGTGTACCAGTGATGCTCACCTTGTCAGCCAAGAGACCTACGAGGCTGTCGATGCTTACGCGCTCCTGCTCCATAGTATCTCGGTTACGCAGAGTCACGCAGTTGTCCTTCAAGGTGTCGTGGTCGATAGTGATACAGTAGGGGGTACCGATAGCATCTTGACGACGGTAGCGCTTACCGATAGAGTCCTTCTCATCGTACTGGCAGTTGAAGTGGAACTTCAGCATATCCTGGATCTCGCGTGCCTTCTCGGGCAGACCATCCTTCTTCACCAAAGGCATGATGGCGAGCTTCACGGGAGCGAGGGCTGCGGGGAGGCGCAATACTACGCGGGTCTCGCCATTCTCGAGCTGCTCTTCCTTATATGAAGCGCACAATACGCTGAGGAACATACGGTCAACACCGATTGAGGTCTCGATAACATAAGGAACGTAGCTCTCGTTGATCTCGGGATCGAAGTACTTGATGCTTTTGCCTGAATATTTCTCATGTTGTGACAAGTCGAAGTCGGTGCGGCTATGGATACCCTCTACCTCCTTGAAGCCGAAAGGCATGAGGAACTCGATATCCGTTGCAGCATTGGCATAGTGAGCCAACTTGTCGTGGTCGTGGTAGCGGTAGTGGTCGTCGCCGAAGCCGAGGGCCTTGTGCCACTTCAAACGTGTTTCTTTCCACTTAGCAAACCACTCGAGCTCTGTGCCAGGGCGTACGAAGAACTGCATTTCCATCTGCTCGAACTCGCGCATGCGGAAGATGAACTGACGGGCCACAATCTCATTACGGAAAGCCTTACCGATCTGTGCGATACCGAAGGGAACCTTCATACGGCCGGTCTTCTGCACGTTGAGGTAGTTTACGAAGATACCCTGCGCAGTCTCGGGACGGAGATAAATCTTCATGGCACCATCAGCGGTAGAACCCATTTCGGTTGAGAACATGAGGTTGAACTGGCGTACCTCGGTCCAGTTGCGTGTACCTGAGATAGGGCATACAATCTCCTCGTCGAGGATGATCTGGCGGAGCTCGTTGAGGTCTGATGCGTTGAGGGCGGCAGCGAAACGCTCGTGAAGGGCATCGCGCTTGGCCTGAATCTCGAGTACGCGGCCATTGGTGGCGAGGAACTGAGCCTCATCGAATGCCTCACCGAAACGCTTGGCAGCCTTGGCTACCTCCTTGGCAATCTTCTCGTCGTACTTGGCGAGCTGGTCCTCGATGAGTACATCGGCGCGGTAGCGCTTCTTTGAGTCCTTGTTGTCGATGAGGGGGTCGTTGAATGCATCCACGTGGCCCGAAGCCTTCCAGATGGTGGGGTGCATGAAGATGGCTGAGTCGATACCTACGATGTTGTCGTTGAGCAACACCATTGACTGCCACCAGTATTGTTTGATATTGTTTTTCAGCTCCACACCCATCTGACCATAGTCATATACAGCGCCAAGACCGTCATAAATCTCCGATGATGGGAATACGAAACCGTACTCCTTGCAGTGTGATACAATTTTCTTGAAAGTTTCTTCTTGTTGTGCCATATTCTTTATTGTTTTATAAAATTCGCTAATTAAACCACAAAGGTACGAAAAGCAAGCGAAATAATATCAAGCTTGCTTGAATATTTCACCGCAAGCGCCAGTATCTTCGCGGTTTACCGCAAAGTTACGAAAAAACGAGCGAAATATTAGTCGCGAGTGCTAATAATCTTCACTATTTATGATAAGAAAACAGAAATTAAAGGAACATTTCGCACCACTTATCGAATTTTTCCAAACCTTTTGAACCGAACTTCTCTAAACTGCGACGTGCTTGCTCTACGGTTTTCTCCGTGTCAAGACGAGTTTTGGAGAAAAACTTGTCAGCAAAGCAGATAATCTGTTCTTCCAAGCTTATAGGTTGCATGTCTCGCTGGGGTAGGGGAAGTCCCTGCTCTACGATTTGTTGTAGGGTAAGTCCAGTCCCCGTGTGTCGTTCACATACCAAGGCATGTCGGTCTAATCCTTCGTTGCGCAAGATCTCTGCGCCCAAGATGCCGTGGCGAATATAGGGCTCCTCACCGTAACACTCAATGGCAGGTGCGTTGACATATGTAATGCCAATGTCATGTAACAGGGCGGCCTCTTCGATGAATAGCTCGTCGACGCGCCATTCAGGATGTCGACGAGCTATTCTCAAGGCTTTGTCTGCTACCGCCCGACTATGCACTAGCAGTATGTGTAACTGCTTTTCGTTGGTGCAATACTTGCAGATGATATCAAGCGGGTTCATTCTGCATTATTTGACTACTACCATAGCTGTGGCGTTAGCTGTGCGAACCACGTATATGCCAGGAAGTTGGGGCTGATTAGGATTGAGCTTAATTCCCAATGTACTAAACACTTCAAATTTTGAATGGCCATCCACATAGATGATGTTGTCTACGACATAGGGCCTGAGAGGTGTCTTGCCAGTTTTTTCTATCTCGATACTCGAAGGGTCAGAGGTGTTCTCGTCGCTTGTGTAGAGAATGACCCAGCCCAAATCATCTTTCATGGATGTCGCGTTGAGTTTTGTGCCGTCCGAAGCCGTCTTACGATTGGGGTCAGTGATACGCTTAAAACGATTGCCTACTGTATACTTCACTCCATCCTTTTCTTCTGTGATACTGCGACCTTGTCTGCGGATGATTGTTGCAGCATCGTAGTTTCTTGTTTGTAATTGTGCAAAGATGTAGGGCGCGGCTGTGTACAATGTGTCACCCCCAATCATAAAGTAAGTTGCGCGATTAGCAGTTCCGTGCATGGCATCCTTGTTGCATCCTGCAGCAATCACAAGGTCCTTCTCCTCATCTGCAACTCCAACGCCAGGTGTGATAGCCATATAGTTGACATTGTAACTCGAAGAGGAGGTTGGTGCTCCCTCTTCCACCATGATTTGACATTTGAATCCCGTATTCGTGATGTCTCGAACCTTTGTGACCATGGGAGCTTTGATGATGGAGGGTTTGTAGATTTCGGTGAGTACCACAGGAACCACCCCTTCGGGGAATGGTGTCGTGAATGTGATTTCTTGCTCTTTGGACATTCTGACTTTAGCAGAGCCAACCTCGCATGTCAGCTGGCCAAATTGGTGGTTCCCATGCGGGATGGCCATAAAGGGTATCATCTCTGGCTCTATCATTTTTTCTGAAGCAGAGGATAACCAAGGGCTGGGGGTATAGGTAAAGCCACTCTTTGTTGCCAAAGTGACAAGATTAGTCAGATGGAGGTTCGTGTTATTTATGGTTGTGGTGCCCATGAATATGGCAGGATCCTCTTCGAAGGCTTCATTGTAACCGATTTTTATCTCGTCAAGTCCAACCATAATCATCTCTCCATAGTGGATGGTGCTACTGCTCATGATGGCTGAACGAGATGCTTTGAACGAAGGTGAAGCCAACATCCTGTTTTCAGCGGTGATGTTTATGATACGGTATTCATAGATTCCCGCTGATGTCAAGGTGTCTTGGAATGTGTATACCACCTTCTTGCCATTTTGGTCGGCAGGCTTAATGGTCTTGAGGGTTATGTAACCCTCTTCTTCGTCAGCCATACGCTGTATCTGAATCTCGTTGAGCATATCACCATTGCTATCCTCCCACGACAATTTGTAGATGCCTTCTTTCTGATTGGCCCAGTCGCCAGTCACATTGGTAGGAGCGGTGTATACGACATTAGGAATCTTCTCGTACTCTTTGCGGTAGGCCATGCCCGACTGCATCGTTTGGAAGTACTTGCCTGTAAGCGAAAGTTCACTTTCACCACGGAGGAGTTTAGAACAATCGGCTTCACTATTCCAATAAGCATAGCGCTCTACATAGGGTGAGTTGTTGAGCGAATAAAATATGCCCTTCATGGCGTCGAGATTCTTCTGCTGGTTGGCAGTAGAGAAGCTGCGGTCAGTTGCAAAAATACCGTTGTTGTTCCATGATGCACCCCACACGAACTCGCTAATCCAGATTGGGCGGTTGCCATATTTCTCATAGTAGTCTTTCATGTTGTCGAACCCACTGGCCCAATAGCAATGCAGGTCGAGGATATCGCAACGCCATCCACGTCGGTCTACTTCGGCTATGAATTGATCCAAGTGGCTCCAACTCCCATCGTGTGAAGACTCCGAGCAGAGGCGGAGTCCTGTGCGCATAAGTTCTTGCCATTGGTCAAGGATTGTAGCTACGTCTTGAGGACGGTCGTCAGCACTATTTCCCGGTTCGTTGTTGGTCTTCATGTGGCAAGCATAGGTGGCGCTACCGCACGCTGAGGCTGAGGGCCATGCCACGTAGATTTGATGAGGTACACATTCACGATCGGGCAAATGGCTGAAACCTGCAGCCCAGTCGTAACACCAACTGGTAGCCAGAAGGCTGTTAGCGCTTTCGCGAGTGTCGCTGGCCAATCCTTTTTTCTCCGCGTCATACCATTGGAATACACGGTATGAAGAGATGCGACCGTCAAATACGGTGGGTAATACGGCTATTTCGAGGTCCTCCTTGTCTGCAATGAAGCAACGGCTGTATCCCCAGCCATTGAGACCTGTAGCGAAGGTAACCATATAACCACGCTTGAGCTTGAAGCTGCGGATTTGGTTGTTGAGCTTTTCTTCGGAGAGCGAATTCATAAATCCCCCCGAATGTTCCAAACCGAAGTCATTGACGGCCGTACCCTCAAAGTTCTGTTCTGAATATACGGTGAGAGGTTTGAAGTCCTTTCCGTAAGGCATGATGATGGCTCCATGAGCATACATCTTCACTTGGCAGTTTTGGCCATTTACGGCTTGCGCTCCATTGATAAATACGCGATTCCTCAGATGATTGTTGATGACGACACTGGGGCGTATGTTCTGAATGATGAGCACGGCATGCTCAGTATTGGTGATATTGACACTGCCGTTTCCCGTGAAGGGTGTTGTGCCGGTAATGACATAATCCACGTCAGTGCTCAGCGTTACTGTCGAACTAACTTGGTTTACCTTAGTTGTTGTGTTTGCAGCATTGGCTGTCAGTCCTAAAGCCAGCAGTAGCACACATACGAGTTGCTTGATTTTCATAGTTTATTGTTTGATGATATGTTTAGAGATTCTATGATAACCTATGGCTGCTTAGTTATCATAGAATCTCCTAATTTATTACTTTACTGAACGAATCACAAATGTGTACTCATAGTCACCATAAGGCATCTGGTACTCTCTACGAGGCCATGCACCCCATGAGTTAACGCAACCTATACCGAACTGCTGCTTGTCGATGCTTACCACCGTGAAGTCGCGCGGTGTGAGATCACCCGAGTGGCGTTGATCCTTATCCCAACCATCATCAAGGTCGTCTTGCAAGTAGTTGAGGGCAGTAGCGTTGAGTGCTTCGGTGCCGTAGAATTCAAGACCTTTGCCTTCGGCATCGAGCACACGCCAGTAGCGCACCTCGGTCTTGTTTCCTGACTCCTGCGGACGGATGTAGGGGAAGTACTGGTCGGTCACCTTCTGTGTGTAGAGACCAATAGTCTGGTCATTGTTACGGTCTATGTAGTTCTCCTCGGGACCATTACCATAGTATTCGATATTGGCATATGCCTCGGGCATCACCATCTGCATGCCGAAGCGGAAGAGGTGGGGCTTGCCCTCCTTGTTCTCGCCGGCCTTGAGGCTCTGGTTTACGATGAGCTGTCCGTCAGCGGTGAGGGTGTACTTCATTACGAGAGTGGCTTCGAGCTTGCGCAATTCATATTGGGCAGTTACCACCATGTTGTTCCCTTCACGAGTCCAGGTGAGGCCTTCCTTGGTGAGGTGCAGGCCGGGCTCCTTCCAGTCGACGAAACGACGTTGCAGATTGGCTCCGAAGTCATTATCGGTAGGTGCACGCCAGAAGTTGGGCTTCAAGGCATGACCCTTCTCCATCATCGGAGTATCGTTGACATCGATATACTCAATCCAGCCATTCCAACGGTTCCATGTCACGGTGAGGTCGCTACCCTTGAGTATGAGGCAAGCCAAGTGTACATCCTCGCTTACGGGAGCACCTTCTGCTGCAGCGATAGTCTCTACTGTAGGATAGGCATACTCGGTGAGTTGGAACTGCTCGTGAGCTACCATATAGTCCTTGGCCAAGAGGGGCTGAGCCTCCTTGAGGCAGAACTCTACATTGAGCATATATTCCTTGCCATTCTCGGTAGGGTGCTTGAAGCCCTTGAGTGTAACCACCTTTTTGCCCTGTGCAGGTACTGAGAGGTTGTCGACACGGCCGTTAGCCACCTCCTTACCCTCCTCGAGGAGTGTCCATGCGAGGTAGTAGTCTGCAAGGTCGGTGAAGAAATTCTCGTTGTATACCTCTACCTGCCCCTTCTTGAGGTTCTTGGCTGTAGCCCAGATGTTCTGGTAGTTGTAGCGTACCTCGTATGCGTGAGGATTGTAGCGGCGGTCGGGAGCGATGATGCCGTTACAGTTGAAGTTGTTGTCCGATGCGGGATAGCGGCCATAATCACCACCATAGGTAAAGATTTCCTTACCCTCCTTGTTCTTGTCGCGGAGACCCTGGTCTACAAAGTCCCAGATGAAACCACCTTGTAGGGCGGGATACTGACGAATGAGATCCCAATACTCCTTCAAACCGCCGATAGAGTTGCCCATGGCGTGGGCATACTCACACTGGATGAGGGGTTTGTCGGGATTCTTTCCGTAACGCTCCATATAGTTGTAGTCGGCATACATGGGGCAGCGGATATCACTGTTTCGGGCGTTGCAAGCCTGCTCATACTGTGTGGGACGACTGCTGTCGTAAGCCTTGATCCAGTCGTAGGCAGCCTCGAAGTTAGGGCCATTGCCAGCCTCGTTACCCAAGCTCCAGAAGATGATTGAGGGGTGGTTCTTGAAGGTCATCACATTGCTGATGTTACGCTCGAGGTGAGCCTTGGCAAACGCGGGGTTCTTGGCCAATGTGCGCTCACCGTAGCCCATACCATGGCTCTCGATGTTGGCCTCGGCCACGACATAGAGACCATACTCATCGCACAGCTCATACCAACGAGGATCGTCGGGGTAGTGGCAAGTACGTACAGCATTGATGTTGAGCTCCTTCATAATCTTGATATCCTGAATCATGCGCTCTACGGATATCACGTAACCACCATCGGGGTCGAGTTCGTGACGATTGGCACCCTTGAAGTATACGGGCTTGCCATTCACGAGTACCTGGAAGTTCTTGAGCTCTACCTTGCGGAAGCCCACCTTCTGGCTGATAGCCTCGATAACCTGATCGCCATCAACGAGCTCGATACCGAGAGTGTAGAGGTAGGGAGTCTCTGCAGTCCACTTGGCAGGATTGTTTACAGCCAATACGGTCTCGGCCTTGCCCTCACCGTTGATCGCTGTAGCAGCACTCTTCACCACCTTGCCAGTAGCATCCTTCAAGGTGTAGCGGAGGCTCTTGCCTGCAGCATTCTCGGCAGTAGCAGAGATCTTCAAGGTACCGTTCTTGTAGTTCTTGTCCAGGTCGGGGAGGATGAAGAGGTCATCTACACGCACCTGAGGGCGAGCATACATGTATACCTCACGGGCAATACCGGTGAAGCGCCAGAAGTCCTGGTCCTCGAGGTATGATCCGTCGCACCAGCGCATTACCTGCATGGCTACGAGGTTCTCCTTGCCAGGCATGAGGTAGGGGGTGATGTCAAACTCAGCAGCCATCTTGGCATCCTCGCTGTAGCCTACATACTTACCGTTGACCCATACCATGAGGTTCGCTGTAGCCGAACCTACGTGGAGATATACCTGCTGACCCTTCCAGTCGGCGGGAATCATGAACGACTTACGGTACGAACCGGTGTAGTTGTTGCGCTCCTCGATGTGGGGAGGATTGGGCTCAAACTGAAGATTCCAGGGATAGCCCGCGTTGCGGTAGATGCGGTCGCCATAGCCAAGGATCTCAAAGAGTCCGGGTACGGGGAAGTTGTCCCAGTTAGAGTCATCGTAACCCACAGCAAAGAAGCCTTGGGGAGCCTCATTGTGATTCTTCACGAAATTGAATTTCCACTCGCCCGTCAGGTCAAGGTAGCGGGCACTCTTGCTCTTGTCTGCCTGTGCGGCGAGCTCTGTGTTCTCATAGGCGAAATAGGCGGCGCGTGCCTCCTTGCGGTTCTCCTGATTCACCTCAGGGTCGAGCCACATCTTCGCAGTCTGTGCGCTCACGCTCATAGCAGCAACCAGCGCACCCATCAAAAAGAAAGTCTTTTTCATATGTATTTGATTGTATTGTCCCTCATTAGAGGAGCGAAGGTAGTGAATGTCGGGCAATAATGCAAGCAAAAGTCATGGAAATCCCTGAAAATGCAGGTCTGCATTTGGGAAAATCTCTTTGTCTGCCAGAAAAAACAGACAAAGGGATTCTGTGAAAACTCTTTGTCTGATATTATAGCAGGCTTGTCCGTACTTTTTCACAGTCTCGACAAAACTTATTCGCAAGCTCGGTAAGTTTCTTCCCGAGGACAATGCCGATGAAAACGGTTAACCCTCTACGACTCGAGGGTAGACCCTCGAAGAAAAACGGGTTGACCCGTTACGAAAAATGGATAGACCCAATTTCGGCTAACAATGAATCGACGTCGGCATACTCTCTATACTCCAGGTGGATTATTGTATATCTCCCTATATATAGACGCTTTCCCTTAATCGGTTGACCGACTGACCTGAATGTGTTAATGTGTTGAAATCTATTTGTTTATGGTGGTCAACCCGGCTGACCTAGGCTGGCTCCCTGTGGCTGGCCAAGACTTCTGAAAGCCTCTATCTTTTCTGCGGCGGAGGGCGTTGCGAAATGGAAAGAAGATATGGTTATGGCGGGGCATCGTTCGGTCAACCCTAGTCGGCAGGGTTGACCGTTGCAAATCGCTGTTTGACTGTGTATTATGCTGTTTCGGTCAGCTGGTCAGCTGATTTGGGAAACATTGAGATATAGGATGATGACGCCTGGTTGACACGAGGGTCGGCACGAGATGCCGACCCTCGGAGTCTCTTTATTCCGTTGCGGGTGATTCCGTTAAAACAGCCTGAATAATCCTAGCTGGTTGAGCAGGATGATGGCGATGGCTACGGGCGCAAAGTAGCGGAGGATGAATATTACGAAGCGCAGATAGGGGACTCGCAGGCTGCCATAGTTGGTGATTTCGTCACGTATGAGCTTCTTGTCAAGGTACCAACCCGTAAAGATGGAGATGAACATGCCGCCTACGGGGAGGAAGATGTTGGACGATACGTAGTCGAAGAGGTCGAAGATGTTCATGTCGAATAGCTTGACACTCGCGAACGGACCGAACGAGAGGGCGCACACAATGCCCACGGTGCTGCAGGCTATGGTGACAATGGTAGCAGCCTTGTGGCGGCTCATGTTGAACTCTTCAGATACGTAGGCGGTGACAACCTCGTGCATAGATATGGTGGAGGTGAGGGCGGCAACCACAAGCAGGAAGTAGAAGAGTACCGATACCCCGTACGAGAGTAGGGGCATGCTGCCGAATGCCTGTTGGAATACGTTGGGCATAGTGATGAAGAGCAGTGAGGGGCCTATGTCGCTGCTGCTGATGGCATAGCCTGCGTTGAATACGGCAGGGAAGATGATGAATCCTGACATGATGGCTACAAATGTGTCGATGAAGGCTACATTGAGCGCTGTCTTGCCGATGTTGGTGTCGCTACGGAAATAGGAACCGTAGGTGCACAGGCAGCCAAGTCCGAGGCTGAGTGAGAAAAAGGCTTGTCCCATGGCGCTGAGCCATACAGAGCCGGTAATCTTGCTGAAATCGGGCTTGAGTAGGAATGACAATCCTTCTGAAGCACCAGGTAGCATTACGGAACATACGGCCAACACAATCATAATAATGAATAGGGCGGGCATCATTACTTTGGAGAACTTTTCGATGCCTCCTTTGACGCCGCGTACGACGATGACGTGGGTGGCAATCATGAAGGCGAGCATCCATGCTACAGATTTCCATGGGTTGCTTACAAATTCGTTGAAGATGGAGGGAAAGTCTGCCGCGCTCTTGCCGTCGAAGCAGTTGCCGATTGCCAGACGGGTGTACTCGGCTGTCCATCCGGCCACTACGGAGTAGTAACTCAAGATAACGAAGCCCGAGAGCACACCGAGACGGCCTACCCATTTCCACGGAGTGCCAGGGGCAAGCTTGCGGTAGGCGCCAGCCGTATTGGTATGGGTATGGCGGCCGATGAAGAACTCGCTCATCATGATGGGGATGCCCAGCAGGAATACACAGGCCACGTAGATGATGATAAAAGCGGCACCACCGTTCTGTCCTGTCTCGATGGGGAAGCGCCAGATGTTGCCAAGGCCCACGGCCGAACCGGCTGCAGCAAGCACGGCACCCAATTTGCTGCCGAAGTTCTCGCGTGTATTGTTGCTCATACTGATTTCATGTCGTTTATATCAAACAACATAGGGCCGGAATTTCTTCCAGCCCTATTTTATTTCTTTTGATAAGGTGTCTCTTAGAGTTTTGCGATGTGAGCACAGAGCTTAGACTTCAAGTTTGCAGCCTTATTCTTGTGGATGTTGTTGGTCTTAGCGAGCTTGTCCAACATCTTCTGAACAGAAGGATACAACGCCTGAGCTTCAGCCTTATCAGTTGTTGCGCGGAGCTTACGAACTGCATTACGCATAGTCTTAGCATAGTATCTGTTGCGCAATCTTCTGGTTTCAGTCTGTCTGATTCTCTTCAGCGATGATTTGTGGTTTGCCATTTCTAAATCTTCCTATTCTTTTAATTTAACTTTGTAGCGCTACGGGGAATCGAACCCCGCT
>JAZRFA010000066.1:0-6248 GCA_045661085.1 Bacteroidaceae bacterium | reverse complement strand
GTTTGCGCCATGCAGCAGTGACGATGATGCCTGCCGAGGTGGAGAGATGGCAGATTGTAAGCCCTACCTACCTGGCACAGATGGAGAGGGAGTGCCCCCACTACCGCTCGGCCGAGAAGGTACAGTATGCCCGTGGCTTTGTGCGGATGATGTCTGCATTCACTGTAAAGCAGGCCCATGCATTGAAAGACAGTATCATCGCTACCTTCGGCATGACGATGTATTATCGTATGCGTAAGGGCACAAGACTTATCACTCCCTCCGAGCAAGAAACAATATATAAACTATTAGAGCAGCAGGGTATAACAGAGCGTCCTGCATTTGATGCCTACACAGAAGATTACTTGTGGTGATGTACTGCGCAATATACTATTAAACAAAGAAATGCACACTTTTTGCAAGACTTTTCGAGGCCTTGCAAAAAATTTTTCACTACGATGAAAATTTATTTGCAACAAAGCGAAAAACTTTTTTCAACGAAGTGAAAATATTTTTTCAACAGAGTAAAAAAACAAACAAGGGGAAAACGCTTTATGAAAAGGAGATAATACAGATCATCTGCCTTGCTCAATTAAGAAAACACAAGTACTTTCTTAATATTCGCTCGTTGATATTTGGCATATCTCTCGCCTTGACTCCGTCTTCCTCCTTTTCGCTCGCAGCAAAAGTTTAAGCAAGCTTAACTCTTGCTCGCTCATGCGTCGGTTGCACTAATTTTAATCTGCTACGCAGCTTGAAGTTAGGCGGCGCCTCAGGAAAAATGCAAGTATTTAATCTTCGCTTGCACTAATTTTAAACTGCTATGCAGCTTCAAATTAGGCTGCGGCTCGGAAAATCGCAAGTAAACTTGCATTTTCTCTCGCCTTGCGCTAATTTTGTACCTACGATGAAGGATAAGTTCAAACATACGGCACTGGTACTTGAAGGAGGCGGCATGCGTGGCGTGTTCACGAGCGGTGTGCTCGACTGGATGATCGACCACGACATCACCTTCCCCTACCTCGTAGGCGTGTCGGCTGGATCAAGCAATGCCCTGTCGTTCGCCTCACATCAGCGTGGCCGTGCCAAGTATACTTTTGCCGACCTGCAGGCCGAACGCCACTACCTCGGTATGCGCAACCTGTGGCGTCACCACAGCATCATGGATATGGACCTGCTCTATCGCGAACTGCCCGAGACGTTGTGGCCCTACGACTACGAGGCCTACCGCGCCAACCCTATGCGTGTGGAAAGCGTGGCCACCGACTGCCTCACGGGCGAAGCCGTATACCTTGAGGAGAAGGAGATCCCCGAGCGCATCATCGACATCGTGCGTGCCTCCTCTGCCCTACCCTTTGCCTGCCCCATCGCCAGTGTCGACGGACGGGCTATGATCGATGGCGGCATTGCCGACTCCATCCCCTTGCAGCGTGCCTTTGACCAAGGGTATGAGCACGCCATCGTGGTGCTCACACGCCATCAGGGCTACCGTAAAGAGGAGAAGCCGCCTCACCTGCCTCCCTTCATCTACAGCCGCTACCCCAAGTTGCGCGAGGCACTGCGCACACGTGGCAAGCGCTACAATACACAGATAGCATGGGTGGAGCAACTCGAACGCGAAGGACGCATCACCGTCATCCGCCCCGACCACCCCGTCGACGTAGCCCGTATCGAGACCGATATGAACAAGATGAATGCGCTCTACCAACACGGCTTCGAGGTGGCCGAGAAGATGCTCGGCTTATAGGGTTTCTGTGAAGGGAAAAAATTTCTCTCAATATATCATTAAATAAACAATTATTACTACTTTTGCATCCAGATAGTAGAATAATAATGCATCGCCTGGCGAGATGATGTAAGGTTTTATGCTCGGTGTTATGGCATTGCATTAATACGAATGATGCAGTAGAGTATTGATTTATAAAAACGCAAATAATATGAAAAAGATGAATCGTTTGATGGCTTTTGTAGCTATCGTCTTGAGTGTTTCAATATCTTCATTGGCGCAAAATGCGCAGAATGGTTTTTCGTTGCGCATAGGCGGCTCTTTCCCCGTAGATGCTTTCGACAAGGAGGGTAGTATGTCTGGTATCTCTATTGACAATGCAGCAGAGACAATGGGCAATGCAGCTCTTGGCTGGAATGCAGGTTTGAAGTTACAGATGGGACTTCCTCTTGGTTTAGGTCTGTTTGTCTCAGGTGATGTCTTCTACAGTGATGTGCGTGGTGAATATACGGATATGTTCACTAAGGCCGGTATGAATGAGGATGTGATGTTGCCCTTATGCTATAACTTCCCGGTGTTGGCAGGTCTCAACTGGCAGGTGCTTAACTTGAAAGTGTTGCAGTTGTGGGCCGAGGCTGGCGTGGGTGTTAATCTCCATAATGTACTCTCGCTTGACGAGGCATTTGGCATAGCTCCTAGCCAGATTAAAGCATCTGACGTCTATCGTATGGCTGCAGGTGTGGCTTGGCAGACTGGTGTGGGTGTGACCATCGGTGGCAAGGTTTCATTGGGCGTGCACTACTATGCCTTGGGTACACAAGATATTGAGTCAGGAAAGAGTGGTATGTTTGATGACTGGGCCGATAAGCTCGCAGGCGAGTTTGAAGAGGGCAAGATAAATCCATCAATGATGGTACTTCGCTTGGGTTATCATTTCTAACCCAGCCCCGTTCGCCTTGCACTAACTTTACCTCCTCAATGAAGATTGACCATATAGAATTAGGCAAATATCCGGTGCTGCTGGCACCGATGGAGGATGTCACCGACCTCGGTTTCCGACTGATGTGTAAGGAGTTCGGTGCCGACCTCGTGTATACGGAGTTTGTATCGAGCGACGCGCTCATCCGTCAGGTCAACAAGTCGATGCAGAAACTCACCATCTGCGACGAAGAGCGTCCCGTGGCCATACAGATCTATGGCCGTGATGTGGACTCGATGACCGAGGCAGCACGCATCGTCGAGACGGTGAAGCCCGACATCATAGACCTCAACTTCGGCTGCCCCGTGAAGCGTGTGGCAGGCAAGGGAGCTGGTGCAGGCATGCTGCAGAATGTGCCGCTCATGCTCGACATCGTGAGCTCCGTAGTGAACGCCGTAAAGACGCCCGTGACCGTGAAGACCCGCCTCGGGTGGGACGAGAGTTCGAAGATTATCGTCGACCTGGCCGAGCAGTTGCAAGATTGTGGCATCAAGGCACTCACTATCCACGGCCGCACCCGAGCACAGATGTACACCGGCGAGGCCGACTGGAGCCTCATCGGGGAGGTGAAGAACAACCCGCGTATGCACATCCCCATCATCGGAAATGGCGACATCACCACTCCCGAGCGTGCCAAGGAGTGCTTCGACCGCTACGGCGTGGATGCCGTGATGATAGGCCGCGCCAGTTTTGGCCGCCCCTGGATATTCCGCGAGGTGAAGCACTACTTGGAGACGGGCACTCCCCTACCCCCGCTCACCTTTGATGAGCGCATGGACATCCTGCGCGACCAGGTAAACCAGAGCGTTGCCCGCCTCGACGAGCGCCGTGGCATACTCCACATACGTCGTCACCTGGCTGCCACTCCCCTCTTCAAGGGACTGCCCGACTTCAAGCAACTGCGCATCGCCATGCTCCGCGCCGAAACGGTAGAGGAACTCTTCGCCATCTTCGAGCAGATAAAGAAAACTTATGGTACATTTTAGTTTCTCGCTACTGAAAATGACGAAAAACAGAGAATTAAATGAGAATAAACGAATGGGGATGAACTATTGTTCGCCCCCATTCTTATTTATTAACAAAAATCTGTTGATAATGGTGGATAACGGTGGAAAAATTATTTATAAAAAACGAGGAAATAATTTGGTGGTTTTGACGGGCCGAATTATTAATCAGGTTTCCGAAATGGCCAAAAAAGTTAGCCAGTTTTTAATAATGAGTTTTCAGTATCACTTTTCACCGGTTTTAACACAATTATTCGGGGGTAAATTATTAACTTTTCCCGTTGTCAACAGGTTGTGGATAACTTCAGCATCAGCACTGGTTTTCAGTCATTAAGGAAAGAAAAAGGTTGTGGATAACCTGTGAATGACACAAAACCTAATGTGTGGTACGAGATATGCAAATTGGGGAGCAGTTTTTTATGCACCGTTTCCACAAGCTATCACCATACACATAAAGTTTTTTAAAGGAATAAAAAAGAAGAAAAATATATTTAGTTATGTTGAAATCGGAATCTCTAGCCAAGATTCTAATAACCCAAGAGGTCTTCATTCTCTATCGAGCAACTCCACAAGTTCACGCATACCCTCCGAAGCACCTTTCTTGATGACATGCACGGGCAATCCATAGGGCACCTTCACCTCGGCGGGGTCGATGAGATAGATTTGTGCATTGCTCTTCGTGAATTGTATGAGCCCAGCTGCTGGGTATACGTTGAGCGAAGTGCCGATGATGATGAGTGCATCGGCCTCCATCACATGATCAGCAGCCACCTCAATATTGGGCACCTCCTCGCCAAACCATACGATGAAGGGGCGCAACTGGCTACCATCGTCAGCGCAGTCACCCAAGTGTACCTCATACTCCTCGGGGCGCAGTTCGCGTATATACTGAGGATTATTAGGTTGTAGGCTCGACGTCACCTTGGTGAGTTCGCCATGCAGGTGTATCACGTGTGTGCTCCCTGCCCGTTCATGCAGATTGTCCACATTTTGCGTCACCACGGTCACCTCATACCTCTTCTCCAACTCAGCCACGAGTCGATGCCCATCGTTAGGCTCCACGGTGAGCAGTTGCATTCGCCGTGCATTGTAGAAGTCCGTCACGAGTTGTGGGTTACGCCTATATCCCTCGGGGGTAGCCACATCCTCTACAGGGTACTTGTCCCATAGTCCGCCCGAGTCGCGGAAGGTGCTGATACCGCTCTCGGCACTCATGCCGGCACCTGTGAGCACTACAATCTTCTTCATGGTGTATAATTTATTCATTAGATTCTTCTACCTCGTAAGGTTTATTCTCTTTATAGTTGTATTGGATTATATGTTTACTTCTTCATAGAAAAGTATTTCCATAGTGGTGCCGCCATCAAGGCTTGACGCATCTCGTCGCGCTCGAGCAGTGCCTTCACCTCCTCCTCCGTGAGCCAGAGCCGACGTATCAGGTATTCTGTGGAGAGTATTTCCCACTTGCGGTCATCGGTGTTGTTCATTGTAAAGGTCATTTTGCCGTAAAGGTAAGAATAAGCGAGCGAAAAGCAAAGCTCAACGAGCGGAAAAGTAGCTTAACAACGAGTCGTTAAGTTTTAAAAAATCCTTTACAATCCCATAAAAGTAATTACATTTGTACCAGAAATAGTAAACTGTTGCGGCAGGAAAGATAATAGGGCGATGACTCATCAATGCACGCAGAACTATATAAGAATTGTGAATAATAAAATCGTAAAATAAAACAATTCTATGTCGTAAATATTCTCTACTTTTGTAGCAAACAAGAAATTCATTATGCCATAAACTATACACCTAACATGCAACACAACACGACTATTTCTGCCAAGCCTCATTACGACCTGCTCGATGGGCTACGAGGCGTAGCTGCTATTCTCGTACTCTTCTACCACATCTTCGAAGGTTTTGCCTTTGCCGAGGCCACCAATGGCGTGGGCAGTGGCATCATCACCACGCTCAATCATGCCCACATCGCCGTAGACTTCTTCTTCATCCTCTCGGGCTTTGTCATCAGCTATGCCTACGACAATCGGTGGCAACAGATGAGCATGGGGCAGTTCTTCAAGCGCCGCCTCATTCGCCTCCACCCGATGCTCGTCATGGGCGCTGTGCTTGGCTTTGTGGCTTTTTCCTTTGTAGGCTTTGAGCGGTGGGATGGCACTACGGCCCCTACAAGTTGGGTTATGATAGCCCTTCTACTCACCATGTTTATGATACCCGCCGTGCCTGGTGTGCCCTACGAGGTGCGCGGCAATGGCGAGATGTTTCCTCTCAACGGACCAGCTTGGTCGCTCTTCTTTGAGTATATTGGTAATATCCTTTACGCCCTCTTCATCCGTCGTCTATCGACTAAGATGCTGAGTGTGCTCACCATTGTGCTGGGTGTACTGCATGCTTGGTTCTTTGTGGGCGATGTCTCGGGATATGGCATGATGGGTGTGGGCTGGACCATCGATGAGGTCAACTTCTGGGGTGGACTCCTGCGTATGCTCTTCCCCTTCACGCTGGGCATGCTGCTCTCTCGCACCTTTAAGCCCATGAAGGTGAAGGGAGCATT
>JAZRFA010000065.1:0-9046 GCA_045661085.1 Bacteroidaceae bacterium | reverse complement strand
CTCACCTCCTTTGCCGGAGAGTCGCAGGCACGCATGCGCTACACCTATTTTGCCAAGGAGGCCAAGCGCGAAGGCTACGAACAGATTGCCGCCATCTTCAAGCAGACCGCCAAGCAGGAGAAGATGCACGCCGAGCGTATGTTCCGCTTCCTCGAAGGCGGTATGGTCGAGATCTGCGCCTCGTACCCTGCCGGAGAGATACGCACCACGATGGACAACCTCCGCTCCGCAGCCATCGGCGAGTTCGAGGAGTGGCACGACCTCTACCCCACCTTTGCCGACATTGCCGAGGACGAGGGCTTCAAGGAGGTAGCCGCCATGTACCGTGCCATCTGCGTGGCCGAGCAGGAACACGAGAAGCGTTACCTACGCCTACTCGAACGCATGGAGAATGAGCACACCTTCCATCGTCCCGAGCCCGTCACATGGCAATGCCGCAAATGCGGATACACCTTCACGGGCCGCAAAGCCCCCGACCGCTGTCCCTCGTGCCTGCATGGCAAAGGCTACTTCGAGGTCAAGGCCGAGAACTATTAGGGTATAATGATAAAGGGTGGCAATGGCCACCCTTTATCATCAATCATCATTTCTGCACTATCTTATCTACACGAGTAGAGCCATTCTCATATTCGGTAGCAACTATCGTGATGCCCTTCCCAAGCGAAGTCACCTCAACGCCATTTTCTGTGAAGTAACGACGAGAAACGACGCGCATACTTGACTGCACTATATCCGTTATCATAACTTCTAGTTCCGCCTTCTCTCCGCTTCGTACAGCGACAGCACTCACTACAGCGTCCTCAGTCACCTCAAACGGGGCGGAGTATACACAGCCCTCCATAGGATCTCCATTGACAGCATAGAGGATGATTACACCAGAATCCTCACAAGCGATGGTCACCATACCATTATCGCAAGTAATGACTGGTGTCGGCAACTCTGCGATTTCAGTAATGAACATTGTATCAGTCTTCTCTACCAACACCGTATCGCACACAACCTCTTTCAGTATCAGCGTATCGACAACTGTTTCCGTAACTACGAAAGTATCAACCACGGTTTCTGTTATCACGAGAGTATCTAACTCAACCACGGTTTCAACCTTGACGAGCGTATCGACCTGTATAATGGTATCGGCAAGTACAAGCGTATCAACCACAGTCTCCGTAACTACGAAGGTATCCACTATACTGACGTAGCAGACATCGGTAAAGGAGACATCTTCCGTCACGGGTTCCTCGTACATATTATCGCAAATCGAAACAAGTTCACCATTACGTTTCATACTACTTACCCTATAGCCATCGAAAGGAGTGAAGTAGAGTTTGATGGGTCCTTGGGAAGCTACAACGCTTGACTGGGCGAATACCTCGTTGGGTTCAATAACAATACCATTCCAGATACAACGGCCATAGGGACCTGCATTGACCTGCACACTATACGCAGAATCCACCTCCTCACCAAAAGAAGATGGGGTATAAGAAATCTGGAAGCAGACTTCAGGCATACGATAGTCTACAGCCTCGGGGGTCGTGAATAGCATATTACTCAACATTGCGATATGATTACCTGGAATCGCATCTGCTGTAGGCACAATCCGAAACTGGACAATCTCGCCGGAAGTACCCTTAAACACTGCATTCGTGCTAGAAAATGAGGCGATGCGGATAGTTCCGTTGGGAAGTATATTATACGAGAGCGAGTGAGTCGACTTCTTACGGGCTGCACTCAATTCGACATCGAGCATTTCCTCGTTGTCTTCGTTGAGCGTAGTAGCCACTTCAAATCCCTTCGGTAGCATCAAGTCCATTTGAAATGCTGAGAACTCTGTTTCATTGGTGAGTTCTACTGAAAGAGCAGCATTTACATCCTCCTCGCTCAAACACAGGTCATTAACCCTGACCTCATTTATTGGAGTATCAAGCTCGGGGACATCGGGAACGGGGACATCGGGAACGGATGCCTTGTAATTCAGAACAAAATTCACTCTTCCTAAATTATACTCCACTGCTTCATTTGTGATAAACAACACATTAGTAAGTTCTGCAAAGTTTGCACCTGCCACTGCATCATCTGTGGGCACAATACGAATTTGGAGAATTTCACCTGAAGAACCTTTGTATGTAGCGTTTGTACTGGAGAATGAGGCTATACGAACAGTTCCGTCTTCAAAGATATTATACGAAAGCGAGTGAGTCGATTTCTTGCGAGCTACACTCAGTACTATGTCGAGTACCTCGTCATCATCTTCGTTGAACGTAGTGGGAATCTCAAAACCTTCGGGAAGTTTCAAATCCATCTGGAAAGCAGAGAACATTGTCTCATTTGCGAGTTCCACTGAAATGACCGCACTTTCACCAGGCAGTAAAGAAACATCACTAACCGTCACAGTATTCTGAGCTTGCAGGGCACTAAGTGCCACTGCAAGTCCAACTATCATACTAAATACTCTTTTCATCGTTTTTCTTATCTCACAACAACCTTATTGCCATTCACGACATATACTCCTGCAGGAAGGGTAATGGTATGCTTCCCAGCCTTCACTACTGTATGTTGCACAAGCTGTCCTGTAACGGCATAGATGACTATCGAAGCATCTGCACTGCACTCGACCACAACCGCGCTCTCTACACCATACGCACGGAATACAGTTACATTGGTCTCCTCGACACCTGTTACGCCGCTACGCAGCATGATATTGACATCGGGAGCACGGTGCTCGGCACCATTCACTGAGCAGAACAGACCATCCGTGAGATTGATTGCCACATCGGCAGACGGCTTCGCCGAAGTATCAAGCACGAGGTTGAGCAAGGTCCCTTCGTTGCCACGGAAGGCGGCATTGTCCAATGCGTATGCTACGACACGAACACAACCATCATCCAAGCGATCCCAAGCTATGGAATGGGTTGCCTTGGCACGACCCGTTAGAGTAACCTCGGAAAGTTCTACACCGGCAGGAAGTTCCACATCAAGTTGGAAGGCACTGTATGCCTCGCGGTTCTTCAATACTACGGGAAGCACTACACGATCATTGCCTACTGCACCCAACTCACCGATACTGAGTTCAGGCTCAACCACTATACCTGAAGGCTTGCTACGCGCAGGCGCCTTCGTACTACCATCGGTCAGAACCAGACGAAGGACATTTACTACGTCTCCCATAGTAATGGTACCATCACCATTCATATCAGCTACACTGGCTTCGAAGTTTGACTGAGGGCGCTGAAGTACGGCATTGACCATCATTACCACATCACTCATCGTATGTAGGTAATCACCGTTGACATCGCCAAGAATAGCGTTCTTGATGGTAAGGGTTGATGTATAGTCCTCAGCCACATACTCAACACCATCTGCTGCTACCATACGGATATTGCGCATAACGATTTCATAGTCCCCATCAATAAGGTTGCCTACCGAAACAGCAACATTGAGAAGAACACCACTATTACCCACAAAAGCAACATTATTCGTCGAGTAACCTACCACGCGCAAAGAGCCATCGGCCTGAGGTTCAGCTGCAATCATATGACTGCTCTTAACGCGCTTATTATTGTAAATAATTTCATAAAGGACATCACCATCCTCCACATTATACACGGCCCTGACATCTTCTGGCAGATACAAATCAAACTGGAAGGCAGTCACTGCACCTCCATTCATCATCTCGACAGGAATATTCACGATACTTGACGATCTGGTTTCCACGCTCTGCGACTTCATCACATTCTCAATGAATCCCTGCAATCCATACTCTTCGGCATCACAGATGCGCCATGCCGAAGCGGTGCCTACACCCGAATTCCAGTAGACGATAGTTCCAGCCAGTCCTATGCCACCACTATGTCCCGCTGCGTGGAGTCTGTAGCCCTCGTTCACATTCGAAGCTATCGCAGCCACATCGCCGCCCAGTGAGGTGAGAGTATAAGGTGTGGTCTCATGTTTTTCATACACCATAGCAACCTGAGAAGACATACCTGTACAAGCACCGAGATACATACCCGTTCCCACGTTCTTCAGATAATAACCATCTTCCTCCTCGGCTGGCTCAAACATCCAGCAACGGTTGAGGTTGTAAAGATTCTCATAGGCCCATCGCGCTTGTCCCTCATTGTCGTCATAGATCATCATGCCGACACCATGTTTCTCAACAAAGGCATCCATAGCGCTCACGATGTAGTACATGCGATCAGGAACAGGCATATTGGGGACAAGACCAGCCACAGCCTCTTCGAGTTCGGTTATCATATCATAAATTGCTTCATCCTCAGCACCCGTTTCAAGCATAGTCCTAGCCTTATCCAAAGCAAGGGTATAGGCCGTAATATCGGAATACTGCATCACATCAGTCCCCTTCTGAGGATTTACGGCTATGGCTGTAGCATACGCCTCCTGTAAAAGAGCAATGGTAGTGTTGGAATAGTTCTCGGTATCGAAGAGTACGGAAGAAACACCTTCGTTATTGGTGAATGCAAATGCACAACCCACGATATTGTTGGGAGTGGTAATGGTAGCCTTGCCACCGTCAACAACGATTGTGTCAACAGCGATAGCCTTGCCATAGAGGTCATAGAGTGCCAAGTTCTCGAATGCGCAGCCCTCAGCAGTCAAGGTGATGGTGTTGGTTGGTGCGAAGTGGAAGCACTCAGACTTGTACTCACCGGCAGTGACGAGCTGAGTCAAGGGCATCTCAGGCATCTCACGGATGAACCATGAAGAGGGACTATCAATGCCATCACGCCAAGCAACAATAGCAGAACTTACACCCCAAGTACCGCCATAGGCTCCATTAGCACCACTTATGTTACCACCATTGTGGTCACCAGTATGGAATACGTGGTCACGAACGATGATGTTCCACTGACCACGGCCCAGAGGCTTCAAGAATACGGTATCAGTAGACTCTTCCACCAAATGGAGCTGGTTGTTAATGAATGCGCCAGTCGCAACATTCTTCACGGTGTAGGCATAATAAGAAGTCACAGTTGTGCTACCGTCAACATTGTCCGTGATTTCGTTATAGATGTAGTGCTCGTCATCAACCAAAATAGGATCGAACACAAACTTCTGGTTCAAGCTGTCAGCAGCAGCATTCTCCCACCAGAGAGACTTGACGGTATCGGTATGCACAGTGATAGCCTTCTCTACAAACTGCTTCTCATAGAAGGCAGGGTATCCAGATACGATGTGATATTCCTTACCGGGAACGGGCAAGTTTATCTCCTTGTCCTCTTCGAGTTCAAACCGGGCAATCGCTGTACGGAGGCGATTCACCAACTCCCTGCAGTCTTCCTCTGAAGGATAGCCCTCCAAAGCTGTCTCAATCTCAATCACAAGGTCAGTGAGATAGCTGAAGTCCTTCGCGTAGAAGCCAACCTCACCGTTAGAGTAGGCATTGTAAGCCTTGGCACGGGCAAGCAGTGACTCCAGAGATGCACGGTTAGGCATAGGAGTACTAACCTCAATCTCACCGGGGAACTGGTGGGACAGCCCCCTACGAGAAATCATCTGGAAGCTGAATGCAGTGTAACCACCGTTGGGGAGCACAATATCCAAGCTGTGATAGCCTGCGGGAGAGTTATTCCAAGCAGAGTGGAAGTAGGTGGCGGCATCGTCATCCAACATACCCGGCACACCATCACCATCAGGTGAGTAATTAAGTTTATTGTGATCGTACTCAGAGCTTACGTTATCCTCGGTCAACTCGATCAACTCACCATCGGCATCATAAAAGGCCAACTTAGAGAGACAGAAGAATGGACTACCACTGGCAGACTTCTTCACAGTAATTTTCAGGTTCTCAACAGGAGCTTCAAATGTGTACAACGGAGAGCTGTACTGATACAAGCCGTTATAAGCGCCAAATGCTATCAAGGTAGCACCTTCTACACGCCCATCCTCACCTGCAGGAATCACGACAGGCATCTTGGTAAAGTCATGAGCTATAGGATTGTCCTTCACGTTCTGGATAGCAGCATATACGCGTGCTACATAGGGCCAGAGGTCGTTGGGATTGAACAGTTCCTCATCATAGGGTTCACCCCAGTTCTCCTCGAAGTAGCATATCGTGTCAATAAGTTCCTCCGAGAGTGCCTCCAAAGTAGCATACTGCTGTCTAGAGTAACCACCGGGCTGTCCCTCCAGGTTCCATACCTCCTCCATAAAAAGAAGAAGGTCATCCCAAGCCACATAGAGAGAGTCGAACTTCACTGCACCTACGTAGTAGTTGAGCTCATTACGCAACTCGGTCAGGCCCTTACGGTCGAGTTCTGCAGCATCGTAAGCAGCCTGAGCTTCCTCAAGGGCCTCTTCCAACATAGACACATAATCTACTACCCACAGAACCTCATAACCGAGAACCTTTGTAGCTGTCTCTATATCCCTCCTCAAGAGGGCATAGTCATTCTGAGACTTCCTGGCCAAACCGATATTCCAAAAAAGCATTTCATTGTCATCCCACAACGTTGCGGCAGTGGTCGTATTCACAATAGCGTTCTCAATGGCTACACGAAGATTCTCTAGGGTATCGACATTCATCTTGACATCCAACATCGTATCAGCAATCTCGACAGCATTTTCCATATCAATCTCAGCCATGGCGTCAAGAGCATCCGCTTCGCTCATATCACCAAAGTAGTAGAGCGTAACATTATCCCACGCCACATAGTTAGCATTAGTATCCTCCACCTTAAGCCCCACTTGTAGCGTATTGTCCGTAACTACGGTAGCCACATTGAACTTTGAACTGTGTGCCCATTTGTACATTGTCCCCCAGTCGGGATTATCGGTCGCAACAGGAATCTCATTTGAGTTGGCAAACAGAGATACTCCCTGAATTTCTTCACGGTTACTCCAATACCTATATTCTTTGTCTGAGATTCTTTCTCGTGCATTTTGTTGAGTCGCAAGCACGTATGCACCGAACACATATGTTCCGTTAGGAAGATTGGGTATCTTCTGAAAAGTACGGCTATCCCCCAAAGGAAGATTGGGATTACTATTCCACGCCTCTAGCACACCTTGGTTCATACCATAAAAACCCACCTGACGACTAGGGTTCTTGGTGTTCTTGAGCAACAGTCTATCGCCGTCCAAACCCCAATATTTGACACCCTGCTCCATATCTGCATTTCGCAAATATTCAACTGTCACGTCACGCACTTCTGCTGAAGAAGTTGCAGCTATACACATAGCCACTAATCCTACACATAGGATTCTAAAAAAACGTTTCATAATTCTATTCTTATATGTTTACCTTTATATTGATTGTATGTCTTGATAATCATTCCCCTAATCCGCTGCAAATATATGTAAAAAAAAACAAAAGCGCCACACGTATCAAAAAGGAAAACACGAACTGCCACGAATTGAAAGCAAATTGTCATAAATGAGGCAAGAAAAGAGAACAGCCACCCCGAGGGGTAAAGGCAAATCATTATACCACCCAACACGATAAAAATCAATCACAGAGCCCATCAAAACAGCCGTTCAACCAGAGGGCACTCCCCACCCCTTGGCAGTTAGCGAAAAGAAGTTCTGCAAAAGGCACTAGGCCAAACAGACTTTTTGATTTATCTTTGTAGGCACATTATCACGACATCACCGCACCTATGCGCCGAATAACACTCCTACTCCTCTCAGGCCTACTCCTCGCCTCGTGTACAACGATCCGCTATACAGGAGTCAGTCGGATACGTGATTACGACATCACATCTCCCCAGCTACCCGAAGCTTTCGATGGATACCGCATCGCCTTCGCTTCAGATTTCCACCTGAAGAGCAAGTTCAAGGAGCGCCAACTGCATGGTACGACAAAAGCATTGCAAGCACTTGCGCCCGATGCTCTTCTATTGGGCGGAGACTATCAAGAAGGCTGCGAATATGTAGAGCCACTATTTACCGAACTGGGACGCGTGAACACCCCTGACGGCACCTACGCTGTATTGGGGAACAACGACTATGAACGGTGCACCGATCTCATCCGCACTGAGATGCAAAAACAAGGCATCACCCTATTGGAAGATGCAACGACCACCATATACAGAGATAGCGACAGTATCACGCTATGGGGAGCCAACGCCTATGCAGGACGCTACCCAACAGCCCCCCAAAGAGAAGGCATTGCAAGCAATCCCCAAAACAGAAATCATAAATCAGGAATCATAAACCCTACCGACTTCGTCATCCTCCTCACCCACACCCCCGACTATGTGGAGGATACAGATATCAGCGGTGTGGACCTCGCCTTGGCTGGACATACCCATGGTGGACAAGTGACACTTTTCGGATTATATGCACCCATCACAGCCTCAAAATATGGCAATCGTTTCCGCACAGGGCTACGTCGCAACAGCCAAGACATCCCCGTCATCATCTCAGGCGGCCTAGGCACCTCACGTCGCAACATCCGCTTCTGCGCCCCGACAGACATCGTCATCGTGACATTAAGATGTGAGTAGAGTAGCAATGGTATTGCACTAATTAACGTGTAGTCACCCCACACAACTGCGGAAGGACATATACAAAAAAGATAGGGCACAACTCACGTTGTGCCCTATCCTGGTATAGCTATAATTGGAATTACTCTGCCTTTGCTTCCTCAGCTGCGGGAGCCTCGGTAGCGGGAGCTTCAACAGCCGGAGCAGCTGCTGAGCTCTTCTTTGAACGACGAGTACGTGTAGCCTTCTTGGCAGTCTTGGCCATGTTCTCATTGTAGTCTACCAACTCGATGAATGCCATAGGAGCAGCATCGCTCATACGTGAACCGAGCTTGATGATGCGGGTGTAACCACCGGGACGGTCGCCAACCTTTACTGCAACCTCTTCGAAGAGCTCAGTTACTACATACTTGTCCTGACGGTAGCTGAATACTACGCGACGTGAGTTAGTAGAGTCGTTCTTAGACTTGGTGATCAGAGGCTCAACGTACTTCTTCAGTGCCTTGGCCTTTGCAAGAGTCGTAGTGATTCTTTTGTGCTTGATCAAAGAGCAAGCCATGTTTGACAACATAGCGCTTCTGTGAGAAGCAGTACGACCCAAATGG
>JAZRFA010000064.1:0-11703 GCA_045661085.1 Bacteroidaceae bacterium | reverse complement strand
GGTGAGGCCAAGGCTCAGCGCGGTGTAGGCCGTCGTGAGATTGGTCACGGTCACCTCGCATGGCGTGGTTTGAAGGAGGTTCTTCCTGCCGACTATCCCTACTGCGTACGCGTAGTATCTGATATCCTCGAGTCAAACGGCTCATCATCTATCGCAACCGTATGTGCCGGTACCCTCGCCCTCATGGACGCTGGTGTGCCCATCCGCAAGCCCGTTTCAGGTATCGCCATGGGTCTCATCAAGAACCCTGGCGAAGATAAGTATGCCGTGCTGAGTGACATCCTCGGTGATGAGGACCACTTGGGCGACATGGACTTCAAGACCACCGGTACTGCTGATGGTCTTCCCGCCACCCAGATGGACATCAAGTGTGACGGTCTCTCATACGAGATCCTCGAGAAGGCTCTCTACCAGGCTCGTGACGCACGTCTCCACATCCTCGGTAAGATTACTGAGTGCATCGCCGAGCCCCGTGCAGACCTCAAGCCCCACGCTCCCCGCATCGTATCACTCACCATTCCCAAGGAGTTCATCGGTGCTGTCATTGGCCCGGGCGGAAAGATCATCCAGGGTATGCAGGAGGAGACTGGTGCTACCATCTCTATCGATGAGGTTGATGGCGTAGGTAAGGTAGAGATTGCAGGTACTTGCAAGGAGTCTATCGATGCTGCTCTCGCTAAGATCCGCGCTATCGTGGCCGTTCCCGAGGTAGGTGAGGTATACACCGGTAAGGTACGCAGCGTGATGCCCTACGGTGCTTTCGTAGAGTTCATGGCTGGTCGTGATGGCTTGCTCCACATCTCTGAGATTGACTGGAAGCGTTTCGAGACCATGGAGGAGACAGGT
This sequence comes from Bacteroidaceae bacterium, assembly GCA_045661085.1. GTDB lineage: Bacteria > Bacteroidota > Bacteroidia > Bacteroidales > Bacteroidaceae > UBA1189. The sequence goes on along the minus strand of JAZRFA010000064.1, from coordinate 10,857 downwards.
ATCCAGGAGGGTGACGAGATTGAGGTTAAGCTCCTCGAGATCGACCCCAAGACAGGTAAGTTCAAGCTCTCACACCGTGCCCTCGTCGAGAAGCCCGAGGGTTACGAGGAGCGTCCCGCACGTCCCCGTCGCGAGCGCCCCGAGCGTGGTGAGCGTCGTCCCCGCCGTCACGAGGATCAATAAGGAGTACATTCCCTCCCTAAGATAGTGTAGCACACTGGTGCTACCATATGTAATGCCGCGAAGCGATTCGCGGCATTACTGTTGTTTGATATGTTCACCAAAATGGAGTGGGGGGGTATGGCCTATCGGCTATAGCATGTAGCTTCTACCCATGGCTACGTGTGTCAATAGATGGTCTTGGCTACCTGCTTGACGCTTTCGGTGGCTGCCATGGCGTAGAAGTGTATGCTGGGCACACCATGGGCGATAAGGTCCTTGCACTGGGCCACACACCACTCGATACCTACTTGGCGTACCTCCTCATCGGTCTTGCACTTGAGGACCTCCGTGGCCAGGGCCTGGGGTATATCGACCTTGAAGGTCTTGGGGATGATGCTGAGCTGGCGGGCTGTCTTGAGCGGTTTGATGCCAGGGATGATGGGTATGGTGATACCCTCGGCGCGGGCACGCTCGACGAAGCGGAAATACTTGTCGTTATCGTAGAAGAGCTGCGTCACGGCATACTCGGCACCAGCCTTCACCTTTTCCTTCAGCCAGTGGAGGTCCATCTCCATGTTGGGCGACTCCTCGTGCTTCTCGGGATAGCAGGCAACCCCGTATGAGAAGGGTTGGCCAGGCTCCTTGATGGGCGATCCGTCGCAGAAGAATCCCTCGTTGAAGCGGTTGACCTGTGCCTGTAGCTCTATGGCATGGCTATAGCCGTTCTGTGTGGGGGTGAATATAGACTCGTGTTTGGCCTTGTCGCCACGTAGCAGCAATAGGTCTGTGATACCGAGGAACTGTAGGTCGAGCAGGACATACTCCGTCTCTGCGCGTGTAAAGCCGCTACAGAGGATATGGGGCACCACATCGATGTTATACCTGTTCTTGATGGCAGCAGCCACGGCTACCGTGCCGGGGCGGCGACGCAGGGATACCTTCTGGAAGAGTCCCTCAGGCGATTCCTGATATACGTACTCACTACGGTGTGTCGTGATGTTGATGTACTTCGGGTCAAACTCACGTAGCTCGTCGATGGTATGGAACAAACTGTTGATACCGGTTCCCTTGAGTGGTGGCAACACCTCGAAAGAGAACGCTGTGCGTGTATTGTTACTTATGGAGTCTATGACGCTCATATGTCTGAAGAGTTGAATGTTAAAAACGAGAGAATTGAACGCTTAATTTTGTGGTCGCGATTCTCCCTTATCAAGTATCTCGACGGCTTTGAGCACCACAGGATCTGTAAGGTTGAGGTACTTGACATACTCTTCCATACCGAGCACATTGTAGATGATGTTGCCGTAGAGGATTTCCTCCATCAGAGTTCGCGACTGGGCAATGAGGTTGTTGCGGCGTTTGATGCCTTTGCTGGTGGCGTGCTTCACGAACTCGTCGAGCAGGTTCTGTCTCTTGAGGTGATGGAGCAGCTCTTCCATTGTGGTGTATTGGGACAAATGCTGACGATTCTTGTCGGTGTACTCAAAGGGGAATCGTGTGAAGAGTCCCATCTTGGCTACCGCAGCGTAGTATGAGGTGTACCCTGTCGTATCTTGTGGGATGAAGATGTCGGGCATGATGCCTCCGCCACCATAGACGATGCGTCCGTTCTTGGTCTTGTAGGCAATGCTCTCATCCTGCTTGATGCTGTCTTGGGTGAAAAACTCACCATGTTCGTAGCGGTTGAGCAAGTCGAGTTCATACTCCTCGTTCTTCCCATTGGTGTAGGGCTTCTGTATGCAACGTCCCGAGGGAGTGTAATAGCGAGCAATAGTCAGGCGTATAGCCGAGCCATCGGAGAACTCGATAGGCTGTTGCACCAAGCCTTTACCGAAGGTGCGGCGACCGATGATGGTACCTCGGTCATTGTCTTGAATGGCACCGGCAAAAATCTCACTGGCCGAAGCTGAAGTCTCATCAGTGAGCACTACGATGGGGAGTTTTTGGCACGTCCCTCGGCCGTTGGCATACTCTGCGTAGCGCGCTGTGTTTTCGCCTTCAGCATAAACAATCATTTCTCCCTTGGGCAAGAATTCGTTGACCATTTGTATGGCTGCTGCCATATATCCGCCCGTGTTGCCACGAAGGTCGATGATGCAACCCTGCATGCCCTGTTGCATGCCTTGGGCGAGAGCGATGAGCATCTCTGGATAGGTGGTATCTCCAAACTTGTTGGTCTTGATATAGCACCAACGGTCATTGATGAGGTAGCTGGCATCGACACTCTTCACGGGGATATTGCCGCGTATGATGGTGAAAGAGAGCAACTCCTTCTCGCCTTGGCGCTTGATGCCCAGGCACACTTCGCTTCCCTTGGGACCCTTGAGGCGTTTCATAGCTCCATCGTTGTTGATTTTCTTGCCCACGTAGAGTGAGTCGTCAATGGTGACAATGCGGTCACCCGCCATCAGTCCAACCTTTTCGGCAGGACCTCCAGCAATGACATCGCTTACGTAGATGGTGTCTGACTGTATCATGAATTGTATGCCGATACCACTGAAGCTTCCCTTCAACTCTTGGTTTGACTCCTCAGCCTTTTGTGCAGGGATATACACAGAGTGGGGATCGAGCTCGGCCAAGACCTTGGGAATGGTCTTTTCTATCAAGGCATCTACGTTAACGGTGTCGACGTATTGATTCCCGATGATATGCAACAGGTGTGACAGTTTATCATTACTTTCTTTGTTGGGAGCAAAGTCGATGCACGAATTGAAAGTCCCCAGTGCGAGTAGGGCAATGATGCCGAGCTTTATGTTTTGCAATTTCATTCTTCGATGGGTAAATATTCTACGATGATGCCAGCACGTTCGAGCAGGTCGATACCATCGGTAAGACGGTATTTCTCGCCATATACCACACGCTTGATGCCTGCTTGGATGATGAGCTTGGCACACTCGATGCAGGGCGATGCAGTGACATAGAGTGTGGCTCCCTCGCTGTTGTTGTTGGAACGGGCGATCTTGGTGATGGCATTGGCCTCGGCATGCAGAACGTAGGGTTTGGTCACATTGTTCGTGTCCTCGCACACGTTTTCAAACCCTGCGGGAGTACCATTGTATCCGTCCGAGATAATCATCTTGTCCTTTACTACGAGGGCGCCCACTTTGCGGCGCTCGCAGTAGGAGTTCTCGGCCCAGATGGTGGCCATGCGCATATATCGTTTGTCGAATTTTTCGTCCATAGTGTTTAGTTAGGAGTTGGGAGTTAGGAGTTAGGAGTTGTTGCACCATCGCAGAGCAAACTCCTAACTGGTAACTCCTTACTATTTGATTCCGTCGCGCTTCATCAAAGCGTCAATAGTGGCATCTTGTCCACGGAAGCGGCGGTAGAGCTCCTTGGGATGCTCTGAGCTACCCTTCGAGAGGACATTCTCGCGGAACGATGTGGCCACCTCCTCGCTATAGATACCCTTCTCCTCGAAGAGTGAGAAGGCATCGGCATCGAGCATCTCTGACCATTTGTAGCTGTAGTAACCTGCCGAGTAACCGCCCGACATGATGTGACCGAAGCGAGTGGTCATATTGGTGCTCTCCACGACGGGGAGCAGCTGGGTCGACTTCCACGCCTCCTGCTCATAGGCCTTCACGTCGCCATCAAACGGGGTGGTGCGTGAGTACCATGCCATGTCGAGCAGACCGAAGCTGAGCTGGCGGATACACGTATAAGCTACATTGTAGTTCTGTGCGCGTACGATGCGCTCGATGAGTTCGTCGGGGATGAGCTCGCCCGTCTCGTAGTGGTAGGCGAAGGTCGAGAGGAACTCCTTCTTGGGCAAGAAGTTCTCCATGATCTGTCAGGGCAGCTCCACGAAGTCACGGTATACATTCGTGCCACCTGTCGAGGGGTATGTTGTAGCGGAGAAGATACCATGAAGGGCATGACCAAACTCATGGAGGAAGGTCTCCACCTCATCCTGTGTGAGCAGGGCAGGCTTGCTCTCGGTGGGCTTGGTGAAGTTCATCGTGATAGACACGTGGGGGCGGCTATCCACGCCATCCTTCTTGTACTGCTCCTTGAAGCCGGTCATCCATGCACCTGAGCGCTTGCCGGCACGGGGGAAGAAGTCGGTGTAGATCACTGCGAGGTATGAGCCATCCTTGTCGAGCACGTCGTAGGCCTTCACGTCGGGGTGGAACACGGGAATCTCCTTGTTCTCCACGAAGGTGATGCCATAGAGGCGTGTGGCAAGTCCGAAGACGCCGTTGGTCACATTCTCGAGCTTGAAGTAGGGGCGCACCATCTCGTCGTTGAGGCTGTACTTCTCTACGCGCAGCTTCTCCGAGTAGAACGACCAGTCCCAGGGCATCAGTTCGAAGTCCTTGCCCTCGGTGCGTGCGGCCATCTCCTGTACGGCCTTCACCTCCTCCTTGGCTGCGGGCAGATAAGCTGCGAGCAGCTGGTCGAGCAGCTGGTTTACGTTTGTGGCATTCTCGGCCATGCGGTTTACAAGCACATAGTCGGCATGGCTCTCATAGCCCAGGAGCTGAGCAATCTCGAGGCGCAGGTTGGCAATCTTCTTCACCAGCTCCTCGTTGTTGTACTCGTTGTCCTGCACGTTCTGTGTGTTGAACGCCAAGTAGAGCTCGCGGCGCAGGTCGCGGTCCTCACAATACATCATCACGGGGCTATAGCTGGGTGCTTGCAAGGTGAAGGTCCATCCCTCGTGTCCCTTCTCCTTGGCCGTCTGTGCGGCAGCCTCGAGTGCCGACTCGGGCATACCGGCCAGGCGGGTCGAGTCAGTAATGTTCAAGGTATAGGCATTGGTAGCCTTCAGCATGTTCTGTCCGAATGCCAAGGTGGCCTTGCTCAGCTCGGTGGTGAGCTCGCGGTACTTGGCCTTGCCCTCCTCGCTCAGGTTGGCACCGTTGCGGGCAAAGCTGTCGTAGCTCTTCTGCAACAGGCGTTGCTGCTCGGTGGTGAGTGTGCTCATGTCGGTAGCCTCGTATGCCGCCTTGACGCGTGCAAAGAGGCGCTCGTCGAGCGAGATGTTGTTAGAGTGCTCGGTGAGTATGGGCGAGAGCTTCTGCGCCAATGCCTGCATCTCGTCAGAGGTCTCGGCGCTGTTGAGGGTGAAGAACACGGTCACCACGCGGTCGAGCAGGCCGCCGGCATACTCGAGTGCCACGATGGTGTTCTCGAAGGTCGGCGCCTCGGGGTTGTTGATGATGGCCTCCACCTCGGCGGTATGCTGCTTGATACCCTCCATGATGGCGGGCTCATAGTGCTCCAGCTTGATCTTATCGAATGGCACCGTCTGGTGCGGCGTGTTGTACTCGCAGTAGAAGGGGTTTTTGTTGTTATCCATACAAGAAGTCATGTTAAGTGTTGCGCCCACCATCGCTAATGCGCAGAGGGCCATCTTCGGTTGTCTGATTTTCATTGTTCTTTATTTTGTTTAGGGCGCGAAGTTACTCATTTTCTTGCTATTCCCCAATCATTCTCTTGCTTTTTTGCACCATGCGCCCTATAAATGGGGATGGTAAAATCAGCTGACCGGCTGACTGGAACTACTCCTACATGTTGTATTTCAGCAAAATACCTCGGTCAGCACGTGCTGACCGAGGATGACCGACATTGACCTTGCACCTGCATCAGAAACCTTCAGGATGTGGGGCATAGAATCGGCTGTTCTTGCGGCCTAAGGCACGCAGGCGACCCTCCTTGACGAAGAGGTTGAGGTACTTCGTGGCAAGGTAGGTAGAGCACTCGCACAGCTGCTCCATCTGCGAGCGGTAGATGTAGTCGTGATCGGCAAAGAAGGCACGCAAGCGACGCTCGGCAATCTCGCGCGTGAGCAGGGTACGCACGGCATGTCCACCGCTCACAATCTCGGCACCGCGTAGGGCCGTCTTCAGCTCCTTGCAGGGGCGGAAAGTGATGCCCTTGACCTCGATGTCGTGATGGGTGATACGGTCTTCCAAGTGCTTGGGTTCTTTCAACCCTAGCTTCACGCTGAACGAACCAATCTCGTCAATCTGCACCGTGCGACCGTCGAGTAGCGCCTCGCTCAGTTCATGGCCAAGGGCATTGAGCACAGCCACCACATCAGCCTTGTGGAGCGTGCAGGCATGGCTGATGCGCTCGGCCATCTCCTTCGTTGTCACTGGCGTAGAGGATACTACGCTGACTCCCATCAAGGGATTCTTCTCCGTGGCTTCGCCTTGTAGGTCATAGCGCGGGTTCAACTGATAAGCTATCGTACCCGACTTCTTCGTTATTTTTGTCTTTCTCATAGTTTTAATTAATTAGGGAAAACGCATTATAAAATAGTGTTAGAAGAAACATTGAAGGTTTATATCTCAAGAACTTCTGTTTTTACAAACATTTGATTTTCACACAGATCTCACGAATCTCACGAAGAGCACTTGCTACGCTCGTGCTTTCCATCCGGTTCGTAAACACTCGGCAAAGCCGACAACTGCGAGCCTTTAGCGATGCAGTCTTTGTGAGATTCGTGAGATTCGTGTGAGGTAAAAGACTTATTATCTGAGAGAAATATATAGCAGCGTCTAATAAATTTATAATGCGTTTTCCCTGGCTTTTGGTGGCAGCGTCCTCGGGAAGGAATATTCTGTAATCACTGGATAGGACCAACATTTGATGGCGGACACTGAAAAATGTCCCCAATGTCTGCCGTCAACTGTCGCGTTATCAATAGATTATACGTCTTTGGCTGAGGGTGGCAGGCAAAAAGGCGGGAGATGGTATTTGTGGCTTTACGGCAGAATTTTGGGGTGAGACTTGCGTAATTGCGGGATTTTTACGTATTTTGTCTCTTCAAATGCGACAAACCATAAATAATTGACGTTATAATGAAAAAACAATTGACAATGTTAGCCATGGCAACCGCAGTGTGCGTATCATGCAACAAGGGCAATGAGGCTGAGACTGCCTTCAACTATGCCAATGAGACATTTGCCGACATCCAGATGCTTCGCTACGAGGTGAAGGGATTCGACGAACTTACGCTCGACCAAAAGAAGCTGGTGTATTATCTTCAGGAAGCTGCCTTGCAGGGCCGCGACATTTTGTTCGATCAGAATGGACGCCACAACCTCGTTATTCGTAAGATGCTTGAGACGGTCTATACCGACTATCAAGGCGATAAGAGCACTGATGACTGGAAAAACTTTGTGACCTACACCAAGCGTGTGTGGTTCTCAAATGGCATTCACCATCACTATAGTGCCGACAAGTTCCAGCCAGGCTTCACTCCCGAGTTTTTCCGCGAGGCTTTAGCATCGGTAGATGCGAGCAAACTACCCTTGGCTGAGGGACAGAGCGTAGAGGAACTCTGCGCAGAGGTGTTCCCCGCCATCTTTGACCCTGCGGTGATGCCCAAGCGTGTGAACCAGGCCGATGGCGAGGATCTCGTGCTCACTTCAGCCAGCAACTACTACGATGGTGTGACACAGGCCGAGGCCGAGACTTTCTATAACAACCTCAAGGACCCCAAAGATGATACTCCCGTAATGTATGGCATGAATAGCCGCCTCGTGAAGGAGAACGGTGAGGTGGTCGAGAAGGTATGGCACACCGAAGGTCTCTATGGCGAGGCACTCAGCAAGGTGGTCTACTGGCTCGAAAAGGCACTCACCGTAGCCGAGAACGAGGAGCAGAAGGCCGTCATCGAGAAGCTCATCAAGTACTACCGCTCAGGTAGCCTCGAGGACTTCGACGACTACTGCATCGCTTGGGTGGATGACCTCGACTCACGCATCGACTTTGTCAACGGCTTTACCGAGAGCTACGGCGATCCCCTGGGCATGAAGGCTTCGTGGGAGTCTATCGTCAACTTCAAGGATCTCGAAGCAACCAAGCGTACGCAGCTCATCAGCGACAATGCACAGTGGTTTGAGACTAACTCACCCGTTGACAACCGCTTCAAGAAGGAGACAGTGAAAGGCGTAAGCGCCAAGGTAATCACCGCAGCCATCCTTGCCGGTGACCTCTATCCCTCAACAGCAATCGGTATCAACCTGCCCAACTCTAACTGGATACGCAGCGCACACGGCTCTAAGTCAGTGACTATCGGTAACCTCACCGATGCCTACAACAAGGCTGCGCTGGGCAATGGCTTCAACGAGGAGTTTGTATATAGCGACGAGGAGCGCCGCCTCATCGAGGAGTACGACGCGCTCACTGGCGACCTCCACACCGACCTGCACGAGTGTCTCGGCCATGGCTCAGGCAAGCTGCTCCCCGGTGTTGACCCCGATGCCTTGAAGGCTCATGGCTCTACGATTGAGGAAGCCCGTGCCGACCTCTTCGCCCTCTATTACTTGGCCGACCCCAAGATGGTGGAACTTGGCCTCGTACCCAATGCAGAGGCTTACAAGGCTGAATACTATGGTCAGATGATGAACGGACTGATGACACAGCTCGTGCGCATCGAACCGGGCGCTACCGTAGAGGAGGCCCACATGCGCGACCGTCAGCTCATTGCCCGCTGGGCCTACGAGCATCGCAAGGCCGACAACGTAGTTGAGCTGGCCAAGCGCGATGGAAAGACCTACGTGAAGATCAACGACTATGAGAAGCTGCGCGACCTTTTCGGTCAGCTGCTTGCTGAGATTCAGCGCATCAAGACGGAGGGTGACTACGAGGCTGGCCGTCAGTTGGTGGAGACCTACGCTGTACAGGTCGACCAAGACCTGCACAAGGAGATCCTTGCTCGCTACGAGGCGCTCAACCTCGCTCCCTACAAGGGCTTCATCAACCCTGTATACACCGCAGTGACCGATGCTGAGGGCAACATCACCGACGTCACCATCTCTTACGACGAGAGCTACGACGATCAGATGCTGCGCTACAGCACGGAGTACGCGACATTGCCGTATCGTAATTAAAAACGAAGTCTTTGTCATCCTGAGTGAAGCGAAGGATCTCGCAATATTTTGCGCGGGATTCTTCGTTTCACTCAGAATGACAAGGTTGTCCTTCCCCTATTGATATGGAGATTAACGAAACCGTCCGCCAAATAAAATCCCAGCTCCGCCTTTTCATGAACGGGGTATTGTCACAGAGCCTCCGCGAGAAGGGTCTGAAGTATCGTCTCATCTTCGGAGTGGAGCTACCTCGCCTCAAGGAGATAGCTGCCGGCTATGAGCAGAATCACGACTTGGCACAAGCATTATGGAAAGAAGACATACGCGAATGCAAGATACTGGCTGCCTACCTGCAACCTACAGAGACGTTTGATGCCGAGTTGGCCGACTTCTGGATGGAACAGACACACAATACTGAGCTGGCCGACTATGTTACTATGGCTCTCTTCCGCCGTTTACCCTACGCTTCACAAAAGGCATTCCAGTGGATGGCATCAGAGAACCGCATGGAGCAGTATACCGGCTTCCGCCTCATGAGTCATCTCTTCGCACAATTTGGTACAGAGATGAACGAACGCAGCCGCAATGAGTTCCTCGACCAGGCACAAGCCATTATGCAAGGTGATGACATGTTGCTTAAGCAGGCTGCACAATCGGCTCTCGAGCGCTACGAGGCTTGTGGCGAAAGTCTCTAATTATACGAAATGTATGTAAAACTCAATAATTATTCTACTTTTGTTGAGTTTTTCAAATAAAAATCTTTACCTTTGCTTGTTGCTTTATGTGTACGATGGAAGATCAAGTTAAGGAAACCGTTCGCAGCACCTTTGAGCAGTACCTGCAGAACAAGGGGCTTCGCAAGACGCAAGAGCGTTTTGCCATCCTTGATGCAATCTATTCCATTGAGGGGCATTTCAACATGGAAGAGCTGATGGACCTCATGAATGCCAGCAAGTTTCATGTGAGTCGTGCTACACTCTACAACACCATGGAGCTTCTTACCGATGCCCATCTGGTAATCCGTCACAAGTTTGATAACAGCTCGCAGTACGAGAAGTCATTCAATATGACGACTCACTTTCACCGTGTCTGTATGGCATGTGGCAGCGTTACTGAGGTGCGCGACGAGAAATTGCGTCAGGTAATCGAAAGTACTCATAGCAAGGGCTTCTCCATAGCCCATACCTCATTATATATGTATGGTACCTGCTCCAAATGTATGGCTGCCCGACGCCGTAGGGAGAACAAGGAGAAGAAGTTAAGAGAACAAAGAAACAATAAATAATATAATCATGAAAGTAGATGTATTGTTAGGCCTCCAATGGGGCGACGAAGGTAAAGGTAAAGTCGTTGATGTACTCACCCCGCGCTACGATGTAGTAGCTCGTTTTCAGGGCGGTCCCAATGCGGGTCACACCCTTGAGTTTGAAGGACAGAAGTATGTGCTCCGTTCTATCCCCTCAGGAATCTTCCAGGGCGATAAGGTGAACATCATCGGTAACGGTGTTGTGCTTGACCCTGCGCTCTTCAAGGCTGAGGCTGAGGCACTCGAGGCTTCAGGTCATCCCTTGAAGGAGCGTCTCCATATTTCTAAGAAGGCACACCTCATCATGCCTACTCACCGCGTACTCGATGCCGCTTATGAGGCTGCCAAGGGCGATGCCAAGGTAGGTACTACAGGTAAAGGTATCGGCCCTACCTATACTGACAAGGTTAGCCGCAACGGTCTCCGTGTAGGTGACATCCTCGGCGATTTCCCCACGATATATGCTAAGGCAAAGGCTCGTCATGAAGACATCCTCAAGAGCATGAACTTCGAGTATGACATCACTGAGATTGAAAAGGAATGGATGGCAGGTATCGAGTA
>JAZRFA010000063.1:0-3962 GCA_045661085.1 Bacteroidaceae bacterium | reverse complement strand
AGGTTCATTTCAGCCAGATTGGCACCTTTACCACCGAGCAGATTTCTCATGTCTGCCTTACCTTCGGCCTTACCGTTACCGAATAAGTAAACTCTTTTTTCGCTCATAATTTTTAATAATTATTAAGGTAGTAAAAAATATGTAGTTTTGTAATAGTCTAATATAAAATAGGTATACTTCGCCCATTAACAGAGCAAAGATAACGCGTTTTTATTAAACAAGAAAATTATCGGGACATAAAGTTGTCATTTCCGTAACGATTTTTCCAATCGGGCCTTTCCCAACGGCCTCTTCCGCGCAAGTTTGCTAAACGCTTTTCGCAGGCTCGCCAACTTTTTCTGGCAGGCTACGCAAGAAAATATGGCAGGCTACGCAAGCAAACATCGCACCACCGACAAGAGCCTGCAAAAAGAACTTTGTAAAATATTAGCAAAGACGGGATATTATCCTTACTTTTGCACACTTTTTTTTACACAAACAATCATCACATAGGATAACAAAATCATCGTAATATGAAACACCCACTTAGAAGTGCCACTAGCACCGAAGGTCGCCGCATGTCGGGAGCCCGTGCACTGTGGATTGCCAATGGCATGAAACGTGAAATGATGGGCAAGCCCATCATTGCCATCGCCAACTCGTTCACCCAGTTCGTACCGGGACACACTCACCTGCACGAGATTGGCCAAATCGTAAAACGAGAGATTGAAGCTCTGGGCTGCTATGCCGCTGAGTTCAACACCATAGCCATCGACGATGGCATCGCCATGGGGCACGACGGTATGCTCTACTCGCTGCCCTCGCGCGACATCATTGCCGATAGCGTGGAGTACATGTGCAACGCACACAAGGCCGATGCGCTCATCTGCATCAGCAACTGCGATAAGATTACTCCGGGTATGCTCATGGCAACGATGCGACTGAATATCCCTACGGTATTTGTCTCTGGAGGGCCCATGGAAGCAGGCGACCTCAATGGTCAGCACCTCGACCTCATTGATGCGATGATCAAGTCGGCCGACGAGAGCGTGAGCGATGAGGAGGTGGCAGCCATCGAGTGCTGCGCTTGCCCCGGATGCGGAAGCTGCTCGGGCATGTTCACGGCCAACTCCATGAACTGCCTGAACGAGGCCATCGGCCTTGCCCTTCCCGGCAACGGTACCATCGTGGCTACACATAAGAACCGCATCGAACTCTTCAAGCAGGCAGCACGCCTTGTGGTGGAGAATGCCTACAAATACTACCAAGATGGCGACGAGAGCGTACTGCCCAAGAGCATCGCTACCCGCGAGGCATTCCTCAATGCCATGACGCTGGACATCGCCATGGGTGGCTCGACCAACACCGTGCTGCACCTCCTCGCTGTAGCCAATGAGGCAGGCGTGGACTTCACGATGGACGACATCGACGCCCTCTCACGCCGCGTGCCCTGCATCTGCAAGGTGGCTCCCACGACACAGAAATTCCACATCGAAGATGTGAACCGTGCGGGTGGTATCCTCGGCATCATGGGCGAGTTGGCCAAGGGCGGTCTCTTGCACACGAAGTTGAAGCGCATCGATGGCCTCAGCCTCGGCGAAGCCATCGAGAAGTACGATATTGTCAACGGACAACAGACAACAGACAACGGACTACTCAATGCCCAAAAGATCTACCACAGCGCTCCTGCCCGCAAGTTCAGCAACGTGATGGGCTCACAGGAGACCTATTACAAGGAGCTCGACACCGACCGTAGCGAGGGCTGCATACGCGACCTCGAACACGCCTACTCGAAGGATGGCGGCTTGGCTGTGCTCAAGGGTAACATCGCGCAGGATGGCTGCGTGGTGAAGACCGCCGGTGTGGACGAGAGCATCTGGAAGTTCTCAGGCCCTGCCAAGGTGTACGACTCACAGGATGCTGCCGTAGAGGGTATCCTCGGTGGCGACATTGTGGCAGGCGACGTTGTAGTCATCACCCACGAGGGTCCCAAGGGAGGTCCCGGTATGCAGGAGATGCTCTACCCCACCTCATACATCAAGTCTAAGCACTTGGGCAAGGCGTGTGCCCTCATCACCGACGGCCGCTTCTCAGGTGGCACATCGGGACTCAGCATCGGTCACATCTCACCCGAAGCTGCTGCAGGGGGCAACATCGGCAAGATTGTCACTGGCGACATCATCGACATCGACATCCCCAACCGCACCATCAACGTGCGCCTCAGCGATGAGGAGCTGGCAGCACGTCCCATGACACCCATGACACGCAAGCGCGAGGTATCGAAGGCACTCAAGGCCTACGCATCACTCGTGAGCTCGGCCGACAAGGGCGCCATCCGCTTGATTGACTAAGCAACAAGGCTATCACAATACTAATCGGGCACAGCAGCAACCTGCTTGCCCGATTTTCTTTTTATCCAGCGACAATAGACAATACCTATGAAGCGATAGACATAAAAAGTCCTAACAAACCAAAAATACCTTCGGTAATATGACGACAGAGTGCAAAAAAAGTAGTACCTTTGCACCGCAATTGCGAAGATGTGTTGCACTCGTCGGAAATAAAGTTGTTTATTCACTCGTTTACAACATCTTTGCACCGCAAAAGGGAAAACGCTTTTATCGCAACAATTAAGTAACTTATAAAGTACAATTTCGCATGGAACAGAATTTCATCACTGGACTTTGGAACAAGGAAATCAACGTAGCTGATTTCGTAAGTGCTAACATTGCCCCCTATACTGGCGATGCTTCATTCTTGCAGGGTCCCACAGTGCGCACAACCAACCTTTGGAACCTCTGCTTGCAGGCTCTCGAGGAGGAGCGCAACAATGGCGGTGTACGTTCACTTGACAACGTAACAGTATCAACCATCACTTCTCACAAGGCCGGTTACATCGACCAAGAGAACGAGCTCATCGTAGGTCTTCAGACTGACGAACTCTTGAAGCGCTCAATCAAGCCCTTCGGTGGTATCAACGTAGTAGCTAAGGCTTGCCACGAGAATGGCCTCGAGGTAGACGAGAAGGTAAAGGACATCTTCACTCACTACCGTAAGACTCACAACGATGGCGTGTTCGATGCTTATACCGACGAGATTCGTTCGTTCCGTTCACTCGGCTTCATCACCGGTTTGCCCGACAACTACGCTCGTGGCCGTATCATCGGTGACTATCGTCGTCTTGCCCTCTATGGTATCGACCGTTTGATCGAGGCTAAGGAGGAGGACAAGCGCCACATCACAGGTCCTATGACCGATGCCAACATCCGTCTCCGCGAAGAGGTGACCGAGCAGATCAAGGCCCTCAAGGAGATCAAGGTGATGGGTGAGTACTACGGTCTCGACCTCAGCCGTCCCGCTACCTCAGCCCAGGAGGCTGTACAGTGGGTATACATGGCTTACCTCGCTGCTGTTAAGGAGCAGGACGGTGCTGCCATGTCACTCGGTAACGTATCTTCATTCCTCGACATCTTCATCGAGTACGATTTGGCTCACGGCAAGATCAATGAGGTATTCGCTCAGGAGCTCATCGACCAGTTCGTTATCAAGCTCCGTATGGTTCGTCACCTCCGCATGCAGTCATACAACGACATCTTCGCTGGTGACCCCACATGGGTAACAGAGGCTATCGGTGGTCGCTTCAACGATGGTCGCACCAAGGTGACCAAGACCTCATTCCGTTTCCTCCAGACCTTGTACAACCTCGGTCCCAGCCCCGACCCCAACTTGACCATCCTCTGGAGCCCGCAGCTCCCCGAGGGCTTCAAGGAGTTCTGCGCCAAGGTATCTGTTGACACCTCTTCTATCCAGTACGAGAACGACAACCTCATGCGTGAGGTACGTAACTGCGACGACTACGGTATCGCTTGCTGCGTATCATACCAGGCTATCGGTAAGCAGATCCAGTTCTTCGGTGCACGTGCCAACCTCGCCAAGGCGCTCTTGCTCGCTATCAACGGTGGTCGTTGCGAGAACACCGGTAC
>JAZRFA010000062.1:0-6392 GCA_045661085.1 Bacteroidaceae bacterium | reverse complement strand
GTGGTGAAGATGACCTTCGGTGGCTTGGGCTGCAACCTCTTCAACCCCGCCCTCGCCGCTCGTGTGTTCCTGCTCATCTCCTTCCCCGTGAAGATGACCCAGTTCCCCGAGGTAGGTCAGATGGCCGCCTATGCCGATGCCGTGACTGCTGCCACCCCGATGGCCAACCTTGCTGGCAGCAACCTCTGCGACCTCTTCTTGGGTAACGTGGGCGGTTCGCTCGGTGAGGTCAGCGCCCTGTGCCTGCTCATCGGCTTGGTTATCCTCCTGATATCAAAGACCATCACCTGGCACATCCCCGTATCGATCCTCGCAACGGTGTTCGTGCTCAGCGGCTTGCTCCATATCGCCTACCCCGTCGAGGTAGCCACTCCCTGGCATCACCTCTGTGGCGGTGGTCTGATGCTCGGTGCCGTGTTCATGGCCACCGACTATGTCACCTCGCCCATGACCGCCAAGGGCCAACTCCTCTACGGCTTCTGCATCGGTTTCCTCACCGTGCTCATCCGTATCTTCGGAGCCTACCCCGAGGGTATGTCATTCGCAATCCTTATCATGAATGCGTTTGTACCGTTGATTAACAATGCGTGCAAGCCCCAACGTTTTGCAAAGGAGGTAAAGAAATGAAGAAACTCGCATCATCCCTGACCAATATGCTCCTCGTGCTGACGCTCGTGTCGGTCGTGGCAGCATTCCTGCTGGCCTATGTAAACAATGTGACCAGCAGTACCATCGCCAAGATCAACGAAGAGGCACTGAGTGCCGGTATCAAGTCGGTGCTGTCTGTCGGTGCCGATGAAGAGATCACCACCACCGAGAAGGATGTCGACGGCTTCGTCGTGTACGAGGTCACCCGTGACAGTACGTGGATAGGTACCGCCGTGAAGTCGACCGACAAGAGCGGCTTCGGTGGCGACATCGTAGTGCTCGTGGGCTTCAATGCCGAGGGTGCCATCCAAGGCTACGAGGTGCTGAGCCATGCTGAGACCCCCGGCCTCGGTGCACGCATGGGCGAATGGTTCCGCACCGCCACCTCAAGCGAGGTGAAGAAGGTGGGCGTACTCTCCAAGGTGTTCTTCGGTAACCCCGACCCTGCAGGTAGTCACAACATCATCGGCCGCGACATCGCTCAGGGCGAGCTCAAAGTGACCAAGGATGGTGGCGACATCGATGCCATTACCGCATCGACCATCACCTCACGCGCCTTCCTCAATGCCGTGAACAACGCCTACAAGGTGTTCAAGGGCAATGTGTCGGACGTCAACTCAAGTGCAACAAGTCAACAATAATTTACAATTTAACAATTTACAATGTACTATTTATGTACCATTTGACAATTTAATGATTTATACTGCGATACAAAATTGACAAATAGATAAATTGTAAATCAATCGCAAATAGTAAATCGTAAAATTGTAAATAAAAAAGTTTATGAATAACTGGAAAGTATTTTTTAATGGTTTGGTTAAGGAGAACCCCACCTTTGTTCTTCTTCTCGGTATGTGCCCCACGCTGGGCACCACCTCATCGGCACTCAACGGTATGTCGATGGGCCTTGCCACCACGTTCGTGCTCATCTGCTCGAACATCGTTATCGCCCTGCTCAAGAACCTCATCCCCGATAAGGTGCGCATCCCTGCCTACATCGTCGTCATCGCCTCGTTCGTGACCCTGCTGCAGATGCTCATGCAGGCCTATCTGCCCTCGCTCTATGCCAGCCTCGGCTTGTTTATCCCCCTCATCGTGGTAAACTGCATCATCCTTGGCCGTGCCGAAGCCTTTGCAGCCAAGAACACCGCCCTACCCTCACTCTTCGATGGCTTGGGCATGGGTCTCGGCTTCACCTGGGCACTCACCCTGCTCGGTGCCGTACGTGAACTCCTGGGTACAGGAGCCGTGTTCGGTTTCACCCTCCTCCCCTCGGCTACCAACATGCTCGTCTTCGTGCTTGCTCCCGGAGCCTTCATCGTGTTGGGTTACTTGATTGCGATTGTAAATAAGATTAAGAAGTAATAGTGATTTACGATTTGACCATTTACTATTTACTATTTATTGAGCGATTTTATAATTTTTCATTTTCAGCATCGCAAATTTGGTAAATCGTCAAATAGCCCAATTGCACATCAATTGTAAATAGTAAATTTGTAAATAGTAAATAAAGATATTGATTATGGAATACCTATTGATATTCATCTCCGCCATTTTTGTGAACAACATCGTGTTGTCACAGTTCCTGGGCATCTGCCCCTTCCTCGGCGTATCAAAGAAAGTAGAGACCGCCAAGGGCATGGGCCTGGCCGTGACCTTTGTGCTCGTCATCGCCACCATCGTGACCTACCTGCTGCAGGTGTGGGTGCTCAACCCCTTCGGCCTGCAATACCTGCAGACCATCGTCTTCATCCTCGTCATCGCTGCCCTCGTGCAGATGGTCGAGATTGTGCTCAAGAAGCTCTCACCCTCGCTTTATCAGGCGTTGGGCGTGTTCCTCCCCTTGATTACCACCAACTGCTGCATCCTCGGTGTGGCCATCCTCGTAGCCAATGGCACCTACAATGCCCAAGGTCTTGAGGCCAACCTCCTCACCGGCATCATCTTCGCCCTGGCCACTGCCCTCGGCTTTGCCCTCTCGCTCATCGTCTTTGCCGGTCTCCGTGAGCAACTCAGCCTCGTGCGCGTACCCAAAGGCATGGACGGCATGCCCATCGCCCTCGTCACCGCAGGCCTCCTGGCCCTCGCCTTCATGGGCTTCAGCGGCGTAGACAAAGGCATCGCCATATTCTTCAACTAAGTGAGAAAATCGCAGCCCTCTGATAGAAAAATCAGACAAAGGCAATTTTCAAAACGGACGGCTCTGGTAGATTTGTCAGAGCCGTCCGTTTTTTCCACGACCAGTACATTGCACACTGTGCCGTCAAAATCCCTTTGTAGACCGACGCGGTATGATAGCGTCGGTTGCGACGAAGGGAGGTTTATCTCCCCAGAGGAGTATGTTGCGTAGCTCTACACGAGATTTTATGTAGGGCAAGACAAACTTTTGTATAGAGCAAGAAACAATTCACCGTAGCGTCAATTTAGGGGCAGCAAATCTTTCATAGTATCGTGTCATTCTGAGCGACGCGAAACAACCTTTAGGTCGCCGGCCGTAAGGGAAAGGCAATCTCGCAAAGTCTCTTGCTGTATAATTCTCTTTCCCAGCGCGGGATCCTTCACTGCGCTCAGGATGACACAGCATGCGGATTTTTAGAAGAATGATGGGCAATACTTTGCCCCTAAATTGACGAAGAACCAAAGTTTCCCCTTTTTAGGTTGCGGGTGTCGGTAGTTTCTTGTAACCCACTGAGCTATTGGTTGTTATCGACCGACACCCCCGTTGCGTAGGTATCGGTGCCTCTATTGCCCATGACCGACACCCTACATCAGGGGTGTCGGTCGTCAATACTCACGTCTACTGCAAGTTACGGTCAACTACCGACACCTGCAACCTAAAAGGCCGAAACATATATTTTCTTGTGTTTTCATGCATCTATTGCGAGGGCAGACCCTCGAGAGAAATTGGGTACACCCTTGCGCTAAAACGGATATACCCACTAAGAAAAATGGGTAAACCCTTTAAGTTTCGAGGGTTAACCCAATTTTCCTTCACTCTTTCCTGCCATTAATCTCATATAGACCTCTTGGCAGTATAAGTCTCGTTTAAACTAAAGATGCTTTTCTCTGAATTGGAACAAAATAACACTGAGATTAAGCCTCTGCTCCTATTTCGTACAGAAATTCGGGTGCAAGGTCGGCACCATTTGCCCATTCTATAGTGACAGGGGTCAGTGCATATTGAATAAACTTATCTTTGTCCAATAACTCCCCAAAGACTTCACCTGTTAAATGAGGCTGGAGGTTAACAATCTTCCTTTTCCCATCATTAAATGTCAATGCCAATTCATATCCCTTGATATAGTCCACATCGATAACTTTCAGCATAGTTAAGGTATAGTTTATTCCTTTTATTGTTTGTTACAAAGGTATGGGTTAATGAGTAAAAAAACAAGTTTGCTTGCAAATATCTTTATTCTGAAGTAAAGAAGGAATTCTTTATCTTGGGAAGATATATTCTAGCGTACAGCGCACATCCTAGCATTTCAGGATGTACAGGTGTACGCATCGTATTATATTTTACGACATTTTGGAGATAACTCTTGCATTTTCGCGCTGTTTGCACTAATTTCGCACTCGTCACTCACGCCACCATCCCCTGAGGATGTGTCGTGTGGGCGACAAGACATATTGAAAGGCGTTTACTACGCTTGGTTTTGACGTTCTGAAATCCTGAGAAAATTTCATAATGTTTGTCAAAAACAAGGCAGCGGTGAATGCCCCTTGGTTGTATCGTATGTACAGCCCTCATTGTGTCAAGGCCATTGGTGTACCCGTACGCCAATGGCAACTTTGGGCACAGCAGGGGTGTTAGTATATCGTATATAGCGTGGGGCTTCTCTTGTTGCTCGCTTCGACAAACAGGGCGATTCTCAGGTGCCTCAGAACGTGGAGCGAGCGATAGCGCAGGGCTTCACGCTTTCTTTTTGTCTTTACATTACCTTAGTTGAAACCCGCGGTTGCTGTAGCCCTCGGCCGTAACATAGGTTAAGAGGAACTATGGCCAACGAAAATCTATCGAATGCGAAGAACGCAAAGAACGATGAGTTCTATACTCAGTACCACGACATCGAAAAGGAGGTGAATGCCTATTTGGAATATAATCCTAATGTGTTTAGAGATAAAACGGTGCTCTTGCCTTGCGATGATCCCGAATGGAGTAACTTTACTCGGTTCTTTGCGCAGAACTTTGAAAAATTGGGATTGAAGAAGCTGATTAGTACAAGCTATGCTCCCGAAAGTAAGTTGTATAAATATCCTTATCAAGCAACCTTGTTTGAGACCAATGCACCACAATACGATATCACAAAGGCTACAGTGAATGGAAAAATCTTTGTGTTAGAGCGGGACAAGACAGGAGATGGACGCATAGATGTGAATGACTTGGAATGGCGATACCTCGAAGGCGATGGCGACTTTCGCAGCAAGGAGGTTACTGCACTTCGTAATGAAGCGGATATCATTGTTACCAATCCCCCCTTCTCGCTATTCCGTGAGTTCTTAGCATGGATTGTGGAGGCTGACAAGCTGTTTCTGATAATTGGAAATATAAATGCAATAACATACAAAGAAACATTTCCACAGATAAAAGGGAACAAGGCGTGGTTGGGAGCCACAGGTTTTGTTACAGATATGGTATTTGGAGTACCTAAGGGAACAGCTGTTAAAGATAGCGATAGAGCGAAAGCTGCAAGACTCGGTTATGTGGGCGATTATACACGATTGGGGAACTCCTGTTGGTTCACCAATATAGATCATGGACGTCGCCATCAACCTATACCTCTAATGTCTATGGCGGATAACTTGAAGTTTAGCAAACATAAAGATATTAGAGGGAAAGAAGATTATGAACATTATGATAACTACGATGCGATAGAAGTTCCATACACAGACGCTATTCCTAATGATTATAAGGGAGCGATGGGTGTTCCTATTACATTCTTGGATAAATATTGTCCCGAACAATTTAAGATAATAGGAGCGACAGAGAGTGAAGGTAGAGGCTTTTCTAATGGGTTATGGAATGAGAATAGTGGAACGTCTCAACCCTTGATTAAAGGAGAGAAAAAGTATAAACGTTTGTTTATTCAAAAGATAAAATAGCAATGAAAACTACACTACGAACTGACATCACCGTCCGTAATATTTGTGACGGCTTTGTATACAACGAGCTTGAAGGAAAGGGGTTGTTTGGATTGTCTGGGAAATTGGTCATTCAGCCCGAATATCAGCGAAACTACATCTATGCTGATGGGAAGAAGGACGTAGCTGTAATAGAATCGGTACTTAATCAATATCCGCTTGGACTTATCTACTTCAACAAGGTGGATAACAACTTGCTCGAAGTGCTTGATGGTCAGCAACGCATCACAAGCCTTGGACGTTTCGTGACAGGAAAGTTCGCCATCAAAGATAATAATGGAATGCAGCAGTATTTCAGTGGACTAGCCTCGGACTTACAGGAACGAATACTGAAGACACGGCTACTTATTTACGAATGTGAAGGTACAGAAAGCGAGATAAAAGAGTGGTTCAAGACTATAAACATTGCTGGCGTCCCATTAAATACCCAAGAGTTGCTCAATGCCGTCTATTCGGGGCCGTTCGTCACACTATGTCGAGAGGAGTTTAGCAACAGCCAAAACGCAAATGTGCAGAAGTGGAGCGCATACATCTCTGGTATCGTAAACCGCCAAGATTTTCTCGAACGTGCTTTGGAATGGGTGAGCCGTGACGAGGTAGAA
>JAZRFA010000061.1:0-7435 GCA_045661085.1 Bacteroidaceae bacterium | reverse complement strand
ATCATGTGTTTTTCGCGTTAGTGTCATCCTTCATTGCGCTCAGGATGACAGAGACCTTTGGGTAAACTGCTACATTATTGCTAACATGTAACACAAATAAAAGGAACAGAATGATGAAGAAAAGAACAATGTTTCCGATGTTGAGCCTATGCCTGATGGTAGGCTTGAACTCATGTATCAACGTAGCGCCTGGCGCTGGTGAAGAGGCGGTGCTCATCCATAAGCCCTATATCTTTGGACATGGAGGTATCGACGAAAAACCTGTGGAAACGGGCCGTCAGTACGAGTGGTTCTCTACGAGCTATGTCATCGTGTCGATGTTGCCTCAGAAGTTCGATGAAAAGTTGGATGATGCGGCATCGAACGACAATACCCTGCTCGACTTCAATACGCAGATACAACTGCAGGTGGAGGATGACAAGTCACCCGTGCTCATCAAGAATTATGGTCGCGACTGGTATGTCAACGTTATCCAGGAAGTGTATCGCAATACCGTACGAAACTACATCTCTAAGTTTGGCCCGTTCGATCTGATGAGTAATCGTGAGGTGCTCGACTCTATCAACTATGCCGTAAAGAGCGATATGGAACGCTATATCGATGAACTTTCGGCCAAGAGTGGCGAACTCCCTATTGACGTGGTCAATGTTGTGGTAGGACGTGCTATTCCCAATGAGAAGCAGAAGGCCGAGATGGACAATACAGCCGCAGCTACACAGGCTAAGCGCACCGAGGAGAGCCGCTTCGAGATGCTCAAGGCCAAGGAGGCTGCCGAGCGTCAACGTGCTATTGCCGACAAGGCTTATCAGGTGGAGATGGGCTTGAGTGCCGACCAGTTCATCCAACTCAAGGCCTGGGAGGTGATAGAGAAGAAGGAGGGTGCCAACATCGACGTGCTCGTAGGTGCCAACAGTGCCTCTAATATGTGGAACGTAAGACGATAAGCATCGTCATCGGATAATCAAGACGGCGGGTAGTGATCACTATCCGCCGTTGTTTTAGCTAAGGGTTTTAGCTTTGAACTATATGTCACTTGTCCAAAAATACTTTCTCCGCGGTATTGTCATGCTAGCATGACAAACTACTAACGACCAATAGCTACATGCTCCAGTATGCCCGTGAGTGCGGCAAGTATGACTCCATAGTTGGTAATGGCTACGCCCTGCTGGCGGGCACGTTCGATGCGGCTCAGCACGTGCTTGCGGTTAAACATGCAGGCACCGCAGTGGATGACCAGGTCGTAGGAGGTGAGGTCCTCGGGATAGTCGGCACCGCTGACGATGTCGATATGCAGTTTCTCGCCGAAGCGCTTGCGTAGCAGTCGGGGGAGCTTCACGCGGCCTATGTCCTCATTCTGTGGTGTATGGGTGCAGGCTTCGGCGATGAGTATGCGCGATGAGGCCGTTATCTTCTCCAATGCTTCAGCCCCCTTGGCGAAGAGCTGTATGTCGCCCTTGTAGCGTGCAAGGAGAATGGAGAATGAGGTCAGCACCGATGCTTCAGGCTTCCACTTGTATACCTCGGCAAAGGCCTGCGAGTCGGTGATGATGAGTTGCGGCGGTGTAGCCAATGCGGCCAATGCTTGGGGCATACGGTCGGGTGTGCAGCAGATGGGAGTACATCCACGATCCAAGAGCTCGCGCAGGGTCTGTACCTGCGGTTGTATGAGTCGTCCCTTGGGAGCCGACTTGTCTTGCGGCATTACGAGAAGTACTGTGTCGCCCGCTTGGCAGAATCCTTCGGTGATGAGTCGCTCTTCGGTGGGACGCAGGGCTACGATCTCGTTGACGAGTTCGTTCACCCCTTCGCCCGTGAGTGCGCTGATGGCAATGACCTCGCGCCCGAGCTGCTTGCTCAGTGTGGCTTGCAGGGTGGGGTAGTCGGCTATGCGGTCGATGTGTGCCAATGCTGCTATCACGGGAATCTCTCTCACGTGGCACTCCTCTATCAGACGCTTCTCTGCGTCGCACGCTTCGGATGTCAGCAGCACCACGGCAATGTCGGTCTTGTCCAGCACCTTGCCGATGCGTGCCACGCGCTCCTTGCCGAGTAGGGTGTCGTCGTCAATGCCCGGAGTGTCGGTGATGATGGCTGCCCCGAGTCCGTTGATTTCCATGGCCTTCTGCACGGGGTCTGTGGTGGTGCCTCGGGTGCTTGACACGATGGAGACATCTTGCCCCGTGATGCGATTGACAAGGGTCGACTTGCCGGCATTGCAGCGTCCAAGGATGGCGATATGTGTGCGTTGCATTTTTGTTTAGCGTTTAGGGTTAACAACTTCGTTGTTGAGCTTCGGCTGCGCTCGCTGAGCATATTAAGCAAGCTTATATGCGCTCGCTGGCACGAACCTTTAGTGTTTAGTGTTGGTTCCGCGATGTCCGCAAAGCCCCTCCATAGAGGGAGGGGTTGGGGTGGGTTTTCAGAATCTGAAATCCCTCTTGCCCTCCACAATCTCCTGAAGTCGGCGGTGGGTAATCTCGCGTATCTTGTCGGAAGGGATCTCTCGGGCCAGGCGCTCTATCATCAGCTTGCCAGCCTCCTTCACCTCGGGCGAGGCGTAGTCTTCGAGGTATTCGGCGAGCGTCATCTGTGCGTTGGGGGCACAGCAGTTGCCTATCTGTCCGCTCTTGGCCAATGCCATGAAGCGGTCGCCCGTGCGGCCCTCGCGATAGCAGGCGGTGCAGAAGCTGGGGATGTAGCCTAGTTCTAAGAGCCAACCCACAATCTCGTCGAGCGTGCGATGGTCCGATATATCAAACTGTGCCGACTCCTCGGCATCTTTGATGCCCTCGGCATAGCCACCCACGCTGGTCTTAGAGCCTCCGCTGAGCTGCGACACACCCACATCGAGCACCAGCTCGCGCGAACGCTTCGACTCACGTGTCGACACGATCATTCCCGTGTAGGGTACCGCCAAGCGCAGCACGGCCACGATGCGGCGGAACACCTCGTCGGTCACGGCATCGGGGAAGTCCTCGGGGTCGATGTCATCGGCAGGGCGTATGCGGGGCACGCTGATGGTGTGTGGCCCCACGCCAAAGCGTGCCTCCAGGTGCTCAGCGTGCATGAGCAGTCCCACCACATCGTAGCGGTAGTTTGTGAGTCCGAACAGAGCCCCTATGCCCACATCGTCGATGCCGCCCAGCATGGCGCGGTCCATCGCCTCGGTGTGGTATGCCCAGTCGCTCTTGGGTCCCGTGGGGTGCAGGCGCTCATAGGTGGCGCGGTCGTAGGTCTCCTCGAAGAGGATGTAGGTACCAATGCCCGCCTCCTTCAGCCGTCGGTAGTTCTCCACCGTGGTAGCAGCGATGTTCACATTCACGCGACGTATCGCCCCGTTCTTGTGGCGGATGGAGTAGATGGTCTTGATCGACTCCAGCACATATTCGATAGGGCTCATCTTGGGGTGCTCGCCCGTCTCCAGTGCCAAGCGCTTGTGCCCCATGTCCTGCAGGGCGATGACCTCGCGGCGTATCTCCTCCTGGGTAAGTCGGCGGCGCGGGATGTGCTTGTTCTTGG
The DNA here is from genome assembly GCA_045661085.1 of Bacteroidaceae bacterium. Lineage (GTDB taxonomy): Bacteria > Bacteroidota > Bacteroidia > Bacteroidales > Bacteroidaceae > UBA1189. The sequence continues at coordinate 3,916 of JAZRFA010000061.1, read as the reverse complement.
CGTGGTAGGGGCAGTATACGCAGCCATTCACGCAGTAGTTGGAGAGGTACAGTGGAGCAAACATCACGATGCGGTTGCCATAGATATGCTCTTTCAGTCGGCGTGCGATGGCATACATGCGCTCCTCTATCTCCTTGTCGCGTACCTCGATGAGTACGGCAGCCTCGCGGTGTGTGATGCCCTTGCCCTGCTCGGCCTTGGTGAGAATCTCCTCTATCAGGATTCTGTCGTCGCGGTGCTCACGGGCATACTCCAGCGTGGCGCGTATCTCCCCATCGTGGATAAACTCCTCGGCCCGTTCAGATGTTGCGTTATATGTGATATGGTTACTCATAATTCTTATTTGATGTTGTTAAAATCTCCTCGGGTGTAGTCGATGTGATAACCGATGGAGTTCAGCTCTGCCTCAAGTGCGGCGAGACCTTCGGCGGCCTCGGCTCCCCAGGAGGCTTTGTTCTCGTAGATGGCATACTTGGCCCGTACGTCGCTTGGCGAGAGGTTGGGCATCACCACATTGGCTCCCGAGAGTATGCCCTCGAGGCGGCCCGTGGGGGTGAGGGTGGCAAGGGCTGTGGTGGAGGGAATGAGTGCTTGGGGCAATAGCAGACGGACTATGGCAAGGGTGGCAAGGGTGAGCCCGAGCGCTCCTGCGGGCTCGCTACCCAATGGAGTGGAGGGGTGGGGGATGAAGGGGCCTATGCCCACCATCTCGGGGCGCATGCGCTCCATTAGCTTGAGGTCCTCTACGATGTGCCCGATGGTTTGCCCCTTGACGCCTATCATCATGCCCAGGCCCACTTGGTAGCCAGCGCGCTGCAGTGCTTCGGCACAGGCGAGGCGGTGTTGGAGGCCTCTGCCGTGGGGATGAAGCGAGGTGTAGAGCTTCTCGTTGGCCGCTTCGTGGCGTAGGAGGTAGCGGTCGGCACCTGCTTGGCGCAGTCTTAGGTATGATGCTTCGCTACGCTCGCCCAGGGAGAGGGTGATGGCAGCTTCAGGATAGCGGCTGTGCGTCTCGGTGATGAGTGTCTCGAGCCAATCATCGGTGTGTGTGGCTTCTTCGCCAGCTTGGAGCACGAAGGTGCGGAATCCCAAGCAGTAGCCCTCTTCGCAGCAGGCGAGCACCTCCTCCTGTGTGAGTCGGTAGCGCTCAGCGGTGGAGTTGCTTCGGCGCAGACCACAGTAGAGGCAGTCGCGGTGGCAGTGGCTGGAGAGCTCGATGAGGCCACGTATGTATATGCCAAGTCCGAACTGTTCTTGGGCAGTCCGGACGGCTGTGTCGCGAAGGAGTGTGAGCGTGGCAGTATCGTGAGCTGCGCAGTGCAGCAGTTGTACCATTGTCGAGGCGTCGAGTGTGTGCTCGGAGGCTAACCGCTCAATCAGTTCCTTCATGGTTTTCAAAATCTATGTGCGATGTCTAACTCCACTCCCAGGGGAGGGTTAGGGTGGGTCTTCCCTTATCGTTTCTTCAACTCGGCGTCGAAGGTCTTCTTGCCATCGCCGTAGGCGGTGTGTACGCTCGGGCCAGAGATGCAACCTCCCTCGCAAGCCATCACCTCGATGAACTGAGCGGGCGACTTGCCTGTCTTGCCATAGGCCTTGAGCAGTGCCACGTTCTTCTTGTTGAGGCCGGCAATCTGCAGGGTAGTGAAGTCAAGCTTGTCACCAACAAACTGCTTCACGGCACCTGTAACGCCTCCAGCCTCGGCAAATCCGTGGGCCGAGCGGCATGATGAGCAGTCTACGGGGTGTACATTCTCGGCTCCCAACTCGATGTTCATACCCTTGAGCATAGCATGTATCTCCTCGAAGGTGAGCACGAAGTTCACCTTACCCTCAAGGTCTTCGCGGCGAGCCTCCTTGCGCTTGGCAATGCAGGGGCCTACGAACACGAGCGTTGCATTGGGGTACTTCTCGCGTGCGATGTCGGCCGTGTAGACCATGGGTGAGTAGGTCGAAGAAATATATTTCTGTAGGTCGGGTGCGTGCTTGCGTGCCATCTCGATGTATGAGGGACAGCATGAGGTGGTCATGAAGGGCTGGCCCTCCTCCAACTTCTCGGCAAACTCGTGGGCCTCCTTCTCGGTGGTCACCTCGGCACCGCGTGCTACCTCGATAACGTCTTTGAAACCGATGGCCTTGATGGCACCATACACCTGCTCGGTGGGGGCATTGTATTGTGAGAGGATAGAGGGCGCTACCATAGCCACTACCTCTTCGCCACGCTTGATGGCTTGGAGCACGTCGAACACCTGAGAGATCTCGAAGATGGCACCGAAGGGACAGGCGTTCATACACTTGCCACAATAGATGCACTTGTTCTCATCGATATGCTCGACGCCATATTCGTCCTTCGAAATGGCACCCACGGGGCAAGCCTCTTCGCAAGGTACGGGGATGTACACGATAGCGTGGTAGGGGCAGGCTGCATAGCACTTGCCACAACTGATGCAGCTCGCGGTATTGATCTTGCCCTGTGACGTCTCGGGGTCAAACTCGATGGCATTCTTGGGACAAGCGTGTTCGCAAGCGCGAGCCTCACAACCGCGGCAGAGGTTGGTGATGGCATAGTTGGTGCGCACGCAAGAAGAGCAAGCTTCGTCGATAACACACATGATGTTGTCCTTCAGCTCTGTACGATTGAGCGCTTGCTTGGCATAGTCGGCAAGTGGAGTCAGCTCATCGGTCTCGTCGGTCATGTCGTAACCCAAGAGGGGGAGCGACTTATACTTGAGCACGGCACGCTTCTTGTGGATGCAGCAGCGGCCGCTATGCTTTGAGGTGCGGGGAACAAACTCGAGGGGCACGCGGTCGATATTCTCCGTAAGCTGCCCTTCGTTCCAAAGGCTCACAAGCTTGGTCAGAAGCTTCTGACGTACTATCATTACGTTGTTCTTAATAGCCATACGTTATGTGTTTGTGTTACAATGTGACAAAATTAATGTAAACTGCGAGAAAAAGCAAAATAATTTGCATTTTTCCGAGTACCGCACGTTCTTTAGCTCGACCGAAGTTGGCAGCAGTGCAGAATTTCTCAAACAAAAATTTGTTTTTTCATTCATATTACACTAACTTTGCACCCGCAAAATGGGTAAGTCCTATACGGCCAGCTCCCTTTGAACCCTCCAGGGCTTGACCGCAGCAAAGGTATTAGGTCGTAGCGGCGCGATATAGATTGCTTACCCACCCGCCTCTTTAGCTCAGTTGGCCAGAGCACGTGATTTGTAATCTCGGGGTCGTTGGTTCGAATCCGACAAGAGGCGGAAGAAAGAAGAAAGGTTTGCCACGGCAAACCTTTCTTTGTTTTATAATCTCTATCATGGATGAATAGCATCGGTGGATTTGCTATTTCCATCCGTTTTCATTAACTTTGTAGAGTAACTATAAAGCGAATAACTATGAAAACCCCGAGCGAAATTGCGGCTGCGCGTCCCATGCCTAAGACGTTCAGACTCTGTGTTAATACCGATTGTCCTCGTGCTGCCGAGTGCCTCCGTCATGTGGCACTCTCTTTAGTCAGCCCCGAAGAACAGACAATCTCTGTCATCAATCCTGCCTACCTGGCTTCAGTAGAGGGCGACTGCCCCCTGTTCCACTCCGCTGCTCCCGTGCGCTATGCCCAGGGCTTCGTTAAGATGCTCTCCACCCTCACCGTAGCCCAAGCCAATGCGTTCCGCATCAGGTTAGAGAGTCACTTCGGCCACACGCTCTACTTCCGCCTTCGTTCTGGCAAACGCCTCATCGCCCCCACCGCGCAAGCTCACATACGCCAGGTGATGACCGAGCTTGGGGTAAATCCTCTTCCCGACTTTGATGCCTATATAGAGGCATACAACTGGTAAAAGCTTAGAAGGACAAGTATAAAAATATCACTACACATACTAAGTCGGAGGCCAAGCGGTCTTAGGAAGACAAACTA
>JAZRFA010000060.1:0-16260 GCA_045661085.1 Bacteroidaceae bacterium | reverse complement strand
ACCACGGCCACAGAGCTGGTTATAGCACTCACGTATGCGCAAGCCTACCTTCTCCCATGTGATGCGGTCTACCTCCTTGATACCTTCCTCAGAGAGATAGTTGTACAGGGCCTCGTTGGTACATACGCTATACATAGCATCAGCCAACGCGTTGATGTCCCAGTAGTCTACCTTGATCACATTGTCCAGAATCTCACCGCAACCAGATTGCTTTGAGATGATTGAGGGACAACCACACTGCATAGCCTCCAACGGAGCGATACCGAAAGGCTCAGACACAGAGGGCATCACAAAGACATCGGAGTTCTTGTAAGCCTCGTATACCTGGCGTCCCTTCTGGAATCCGGGGAAGTGGAAACGGTCGGCAATACCGCGCTCGGCAGCCAAGTGAATCATTGCATTCATCATGTCACCACTACCTGCCATGCAGAAACGGATGTTACGTGTGCGCTGGAGCACCTTGGCTGCAGCCTCCACGAAGTATTCGGGACCCTTCTGCATGGTGATACGTCCCAGGTAGGTAACCACCTTCTCGTTGGGGTTCTTATTGGGAACGATATCTACCAAATCCTGACTCAGAGGATAAACAGCATTGTGCATAGCCACACACTTGCGTGGGTCTTGGTGATACTGATGGATGACAGTCTGACGTGTATGCTCTGATACGCACATGATGCAATCGGCATGGTCCATACCATTCTTCTCGATGCTGTACACCGTGGGGTTCACCTTACCGCGAGAGCGGTCGAAGTCGGTAGCATGCACGTGGATGCACAAGGGCTTACCGCTCACCATCTTGGCATGCACACCTGCGGGGTATGTGAGCCAGTCGTGGGCGTGAATCAAGTCAAACTCCTCACTGCGGGCCAAGACACCCGAGATGATGCTGAAGTTGTTGATCTCGTCGTGCAGATTGCTGGGATAACCACCGGCAAACTGAATGCAACCGAGGTCGTCAAGTCCCTGCAGATAGTTGAAGTCTGCATAGAGATGGTCGCGGAAACGATAGTAGTCCTCGGCCGTATGACCTACGAATCTATCCTTGATCCAATCGTAATTGGCATCGCGCCATACCACGGGTACCTGACTCATGTTTATAATCTTCAGGAATCTCTCCTCTTCACCCGTAGGTTTGGGCAAACAGAAGGTGGTTTCCACATCGCCCTGAAGGCTCAATCCCTTCGTAATACCATAACTGGCAACAGCGAGACCTCCATATATCTTAGGAGGAAACTCCCAACCGAACATTAATACTTTCATACTTGCGTTCCTCCTATATATTATATGTCATACTCGTTTAATACATCCAATATGCGCAGTATCTCTGCCACGTTCATGGCGAAGGCTACGGCACCACGTCCAAGGTATGGGGGATTACCATCAAACAACTCGGGGATAGAGCCGATACAGTGTGTGGTCATCTCCTCCTCGAAGCCGATGAGCTGACGCTCTACGAACGACAAGCCGCTCATCTTGTGGATGCGCAGGTATGCCTCCATGTAGAAGCCACCGAGCCAAGGCCATGCGGTACCCTGGTGGTAAGCATAGTCACGCTCTACCTGTGGACCCACATAGTTGGGGTTGTAACCGAAGCTCTTGGGGCTGAGCGAGCGGAGACCCTTCGGGGTGAGGAGCTCCTTGGTGACGATGTCGAGCACGCTCTTCTGCTGCTTGCGGTCAAGCGGAGAGTATTCGAGGGCTGCGGCAAAGATCATGTTGGGACGTACGCTCCAGTCGGGAGTGTCGCCATCGACATAGTCGAACAACCAACCGTGCTCGTTGAGGAACTTGCCTACGAACGAGAGCTGGCAGCGCTGTGCGAGGTCGTTCAAAGTCTCTGACATTTCCTCATTGCCACCTACATGGCAAAGTTCAGAAACGAAGCGCAGTGCATTGTACCAAAGGGCGTTGATCTCTACCACATAACCGGTACGCGGCACTACGGGACGACCGTTGGCCACGGAGTTCATCCATGTTACCGCCTTGTCGCGACCGTTGGTGTAGAGCAATGCGTTATCGTGGAGGAAGAGGTTGTCGTGCTTACCCTGACGGATATATTCAATGATATCCTGCAAGAGCTGACCATATTCATCCCAACACTGCTTCATTGAGGTCTTCTTGGCATATTGCTGGAGGGTCCATACGGCCCAAAGCAATACGTCGGGGTGCTCCATCTCGTAGATCTTGCACTCGCTGGGACGCTCGTTGATGAAGTCGTTGATAGCCTCGGCTGCGGTCTTCATGGCCGATTGGAATTCGTCCATCTCACCGGTAGCCAATGTCAAGCCGGGGAGTGATACGAACATGTCGCGGGCACGGCACTTAAACCAGGGATAACCTGCCAAGATGTAGTGGCGGTCGCCCTGCAGGTTGTGGAACTGGTGGCCAGCGATGACCATGCTGTTCTTGAAGGTGTCGCGTGGAGGACGAATCTCGTACTCGTGCTCGAACATCTGCTTCAGCTTGCGTGACGAAGCCTCAGTGATACCTGCCGAGAAGATGATGGTCTCACCCTTCTTGATGGGCACCTCAAAGTAACCAGGCACGTAGAGGTCCTCGTTGAAGTGGTAGCCACGCTCCTGCTCCTTGGGATACTCCATGCCGCGATACCAGTCGGGGCAGTATACGAATTCGTTCTTCTTATTCGTCTGCATGAACAGCTCGGGATAGCCGGGGTACATGCATGTCTTGATACCATTGTCCACCTCCTGGTAGCTCTTGTTGACCTGCCAGTTCTCGTGTGTAAACTGACGTACGCTGCGGAAGGCCATGAAGGGGCGCAAGCGCAGTGTCGTGGGTGAGTGAGCATCAAGCAAAGTGTAACGGATGAGGATGCGGTTCTCGTGGTGTACGAAAGCCTTCTCCTTCTTCAGGATGACGCCACCGACGCGGTAGATGGTGGTCGGCACACGCTCCCATTGAAACTCTCGGATATACTTATGTCCCTGGGGACTGAAGCTGTTACCCGAATATTTGTGGACACCGAGGTTGAATTCGGCTCCGTGCTGAATCACTGTCTCGTCGAGGGTCGATAGGAGCACGTGGTTCTCATCGTCCATCTCGGGGAGAGGAATGACGAGCAATCCATGGTACTTTCTCGTATTGCAATCAATGATGGTAGAGCAGCTATATGCACCCGACCTATTGGTACGCAATATCTCGCGAGGGAGCGACTCTTCTAAGTTCGTCATTAACGTCTTGTCGAATCTTAAATATCCCATAGCTTAGATTATTAAATGGTGTTTCTGTATAAATTGCCCAAAAGTACTAAAATTTATTTGTAATCCGCCAAAAGTTTTCACATAATTTTGCAAAATATTCATTATTTGAGGTTTTTTTCCTCTTTTTGCCTATTTCCCCTTGGTGGCGGATTAAAAAAATCACAATAATCGTTTGCACAGTTCGGAAAACTTAACGTACTTTGTGTTTATATTTCGTGTGTATAATGTAATAAGGTATAGAAACATCGTGAATATAGAGCGTCTGTCAGGTCATCGTATTGACCTTATTGAAAAGAAGCAATTTTATCATTTTCTCGAAGCCCTTGCGAAGGAGATTAGCGAGACCGACCTCACCGAGCTGGAGTATGAGCTCAGTGGCATCATCAGTACGTATGATGCGCTGATCGACTATTTTTCTCAGGGTGCCGATGACCCTGAGCGTGACCGTGTGTTCCAGCAGTTGGTGGGGCGCGCTCTGCTATTGAATGACCGTTGTGTCATCGCATCCAAAGGCGCCAAGGAGATGCCCTATTACACCTCGCAGCAGAGGACGGCTCGTCGCGAGGCGCTGCGCACCTACCAATTGCAGCTCGAGGCTTTTGCCGAGGGTACACGCAGCTTAAGCGACCCGGAAGAACAAAAGCAACTTGCCATCACCCACGACAAGCAATTGTCGTCACTCTTCATCGACCTCTGGACACAGGATGTGTGGAATGCGGCTATGGCTGCCGAGGCCGATGGGTTGTTGCTATCATCCACTATTACAAAGACCGATCAGTGCACCGTTGTCAGCGCGGTGACGTTGAGCATGCTACGCATGTTTGACCCTCTGAAGCTGCTCTTCCTCTGTGATGCCTACTACCATCCACAAGCGATGGTGAGCATGCGTGCCTTGGTGGGCATCGTCATGGCATGCTACTGCTGGAGCAGTCGCATCGGCTACTATAGCGAGGTGAAGGCACGCCTCGACCTGCTGTGCGAGGACCCCTTGTTTGGCGACCAGGTGTGCGAGGTTATCCTGCAGTTTACCCGTAGTACCGACACCGAGGAGGTCGACCGCAAGATGCGCGAGGAGATCATCCCCGAGCTGATGAAGAACCCCAAGCTGCGCCGCATGCCCAATATAAAGCCCGACGACACTACCGACGACATCAATCCTGACTGGGAGCAGTGGATGCACGAGAGCGGGCTGGAGGAGAGCATGCGCGAGATTACCGAGTGGCAGATGGAGGGCGTGGATGTGAACATGAGCACCTTCTCTCAGCTCAAGCGCTATCCCTTCTTCTATAATATATCCAACTGGTTCCGCCCGTTCGATGCGTGGCAGGCCGATATGTTGGGCATCGTGGGCAATCCCAATGGAGCTGCCAGCCCGATTGCCGAGACCATACTGCAATCGAACTTCATGTGCGACTCCGACAAGTACTCCTTCTGCTATGCCATTCGCGAGATCCCCGAGATGCAGCGCAATGCCATGATGGGTCAGCTCGAAGAGCAGAACAAGGCGCTCAAGGAGAGTGCCGACATCCCCGACCTGAAGCGCATGAGCAAGCAGACCACGCAGAGCATCCTGCGCCAATATGTGCAGAACCTCTACCGCTTCTTCAAGCTCTTCACCAGTGCGCAGGAGTTTGACAATCCGTTCAACCACCTCGTGCTGTGCCCGATGCGCAGCAATCCGCTCTACCATCTCATCACGGAGCCCGACCGCCTGTTCAAGGTCATCGGTCTCAACATCAAGCAGAAGCGTTACTTCCGTGCCATCGAGTTCTTCATCCGTCTCGAGGCCCATCATCCCGAGCGTATGGAGGCCACCCAGTTGCAGCAGCTGGGTCTCTGCTATCAGAAGCTGAAGATGTACCGCGAGGCCATCGAGGAGTACACCAAGGCCGACCTCATGAAGCCCGACAGCTACTGGACCATCCATCACCTGGCGCAGTGCCATCGCGAGCTGGGGCACTACGAGAAGGCGCTCGAGTATTATGAGATAGCCGAAGGCATGAAGCCCGACAACCTGAGCCTCACCTTCCATGTGGCCGAACTGCTGTACGAACTGGGCGAATATGAGGAGGCGTTGCCCCGACTGCATAAGATAGACTACCATCACCCCGAGTCGCTCAAGTCGCTCCGCCTGCTGGCCGAGTGCTGTTTCATGAGTGAGCAGGGCACACAGGCTGCCAAGTACTACGAGCGCATGATGGCCGAGCACGCCGCAGAGATGAGTTCGGATGACTGGAAGCACGCCGCCTATAACCATTGGCTCTTGGGCAATCGCCATGAGTGCTTCCGTTGCCTCAGCCGTGCCGAGGAGCTGTATGCGCAACAGCCGGAATCGAGTGATGAAGAGACCTTCGCAGCCCCCGCCTTTGCCGATGTGGTATATGCCGACTCCCGCCTCCTCGAATCACTCGGAGCACGCAAGGAAGAACTCGGATATATGTACGATGCCTATCATCGGTCAAAGAGAGGGTAGAGGAGGCCCTATCACCTTTCACTCTAAACACTAAACTCCCATGTGGCTCTCCCTAGCATTACTCTCCGCTACGTTGCTCGGCTTCTATGATGTGAGCAAGAAACAGGCGTTGCGCAGCAATGCCGTCATCCCCGTGCTCTTCTTGAACACACTCTTCTCGATGCTCATCTTCTGGCCCTTCATCACCCTGTCGGTTGTTACGGACGTGCTCGACGGCACCATCTTCTACGTGCCCATGTGCGGCTGGGAGGTACACAAGTATATCATGCTCAAGGCCGTCATCGTGCTCTCCTCGTGGCTCTTCGGCTATTTCGGTATGAAGCATCTTCCCATCACCATCGTGGGCCCCATCAATGCCACGCGCCCCGTGATGGTGTTGCTTGGTGCCCTGCTCATCTTTGGCGAGCGGCTCAATGTGTATCAGTGGATAGGTGTGCTACTGGCCATCGCCTCGGTGCTGCTGCTCTCTCGTAGTGGCAAGAAGGAGGGCATCGACTTCCGCTACAATCGTTGGATATGGTGCGTGGCGCTGGCCTCGTTGCTTGGTGCCGTGAGTGCCCTGTATGACAAGTTCCTCATGCGCCAGTTCGATAGCATGGTCGTGCAGTCATGGTTCACCGTCTACCAGTTCTTCATCATGAGCATCGTGTTACTCGTCCTGTGGGCCCCGCGCCGTCACCAGACCACCCCCTTCCGTTGGACGTGGGCCATACCGCTCATCTCCATCTTCCTCTGCGTGGCCGACTTTGCCTACTTCACTGCCCTGGCACAGGAGGGCTCGCTCATCGCCGTCGTCTCCATGGTGCGTCGCGGCAGCGTGCTCGTGTCGTTCCTCTGCGGTGCCTTGCTATTCCGTGAGAAGAACCTCAAGAGCAAGGCCTTCGATCTCCTGCTCGTACTCCTCGGCATGCTGTTCCTCTACTGGGGAACACGGTCTTAAGAGTTGACGGAAACGATTGCGGAAAATCTCTTTGTCCGTTTCGAAAATTGCCTTTGTCCCCGACGCGGAACCTTTAGGTCGCCGGCCAAAGGGAAAGGCAATGATAGCGTCGGTTAACTTATAGTTTCCCTCCTTCGCATCTCGGCATAATTCAAGCAAGCTTGGTTCTGCTCTCGATTTGGCGTCGGTTGCGACGCCGATGCGGAATGAGCATCAATCTGCGACGGCAACGCGGTATGATAGCGTTGCTTGCGATGAAAGGAACTTTAGTTCCTCCGAAGAGCGTGCTTTAGCACCTTTAACTTTAGTTTCCCCGAGGAGTGCTGCTTTCAGCCCCTTAGGTTTATCTCCCCAGAGGAGTGATTGCAGGCCTACGGCACAGAATTTACCTCGAGAAAAAACGGGTAGACCCACGCGAAAAAATGGGTATGCCCTCGAAGAAAAATGGGTGTACCCGTTATGGAAAATGGGTAGACCCAATTTTGGCGAACAATGAATCGAATGTATACGCCATACCTCAGATGTAATATTGTACGCTATTGCTATATATAAGCACTTTCTTGAAATCAGCTGATCAGCTGACTTGTTTGATTTAATGTATTGTATAACAATTATTTGTGTTGGTCAACCATGCCGGATAGAACTGGCCTTTTGATAACGAAAAATGTTGGGTCGGTGTACAAATAACGGACATTTTTCATTGGTTATGTGACCTTTTCCTGTTGAAACTAGCACGCGGTCAACCCAGTCACCAGCGTTTACCAGTGTAAGATGTTGTAAATGTGTGTATAGTGTAGGTTTGGTCAGGTGGTCAGCTGATTCTGTCAACATTGCCATATAGGGTAATTTTGTTCATCACTTGGCTGCTGAGGATGGGGTAATTCGAAGCATTGCTGGTAATTATGGTATTCTCATATCCCTTTTGTAGACGATTTTCCAAATGACCATCCACTTCGCATTGGCAGCATGGACATACTGCAGCAAGATTGCTGCATATAAACTCCGTGAGAATCTATAGTAAGACGGAAAAATCCTTTTGTTGATTGCGGGTAATCTCTTCATAGGTTAGGGGGAGGAGTTCTTCGGCTCCTCCTCTCTTCGATAACGCTATTGTGACTTGGAGTACTATTGCTGATGGTGCTTCTGCTTGGCGAATCGTAGAGGTTGAGGATATGTCACTTGTAAACTTCGCCCTCAAGATAGGTCAATACCGCCATGCAGATCTCTATCTCAACTACGCAGTGAAAATCCCCGATAATGTGGATGCCTATTACATCGCAGGCAACGATATTGCTATCGATGCTGAGGGTGTAGGTACCTTGAAGCTGACCAAGATTGAGGATGGCGTGATTCCCGCACGTACAGGAGTTATCTTGAATGCTCCTGAGGGCAATTATGCATTCAGCTACGTTGATAGCGATGCTACTATCGAGGGCAACCTCCTGACAGGTAGCACTTATCTCCAGTATCGCGCTGCTGATGAGGGGCACAGCTACTATAACTTTGGACAGAAGGAGGGTGTAGTTGGTCTCTACAAGAACAGCGTGAAGTATGATGCTGCAGGTGCTGAGGGTACAACTCACTACAAGATGTCAGCCAACAAGGTGCTCTTCGACTGGGACAACACTGAGAGCCACGTGACCTCATTCCGCTTCAGCATCGGTGAAGAGACTGGCATTGAGGGTATCACCATCGATGCAGATGCTACCATCTACGACCTCTACGGACGTCGTGTACTCGAGGTAGTGACACCGGGTCTCTACATCATCAATGGTGAGAAACGATACATTCAAGTGAAGTGATAAACAGTAAATAACATTTAATTCCATATGAATATGAGAAAAAAGTATGTGAAGCCTGCAACAGAGGTCATCGAGTTGGAACTTGTGTCTATGTTGGCAATCTCTAGTGGCGGGACGTTGCAAGTAAAAGGCGATGTGGAGGCTGACGAGGAACTCTCCAATCGTCGTCGAAACTTTTGGGATGAAGTAGGCGGAAGTCGATAACGGCAAGTAAGCGTTTTAGCTTATATTGTCAATTGGTTGGCAACAGCAGCTACAAATGTAGTTGCTGTTGCTTTTTATTTCTTCATTCAACGCTTTTTTATTACTTTTGCGGAAGTAAAAGAAGCATTATATGACTCCTCAAGAACGAATAGTACAGCTGAGAAACGAATTGCATCGGCACAACTACAATTATTATGTACTCAATATGCCCGTGATTTCGGACTACGAGTTTGATCTGCTGATGCGTGAACTCCAGAACCTTGAGTCTGCTCATCCGGAGTTCTATGATCCCTTGTCGCCCACACAGCGTGTGGGGAGTGATCTTACCAGTGAGTTTTTCCAGGTGGTTCATCGCTATCCTATGCTCTCGCTCGGTAACACCTATTCGTTTGAGGAGGTGACAGAGTTCTATCATCGTGTACAGCGTGCCTTGGGAGGCGAACCTTTCGAGCTGTGCTGCGAGATTAAGTATGATGGGCTGTCCATCTCACTCACCTATGAAGAGGGGCGTCTGGTACGTGCCGTGACGCGCGGTGATGGCGTGCAGGGTGATGATGTCACCGCCAATGTACGTACCATACAGAGTATACCTCTCGTATTGCAGGGCGAAGGCTATCCATCAGACTTTGAGATACGTGGAGAAATCCTGATGCCGTGGGAGCAATTTGACAGACTGAACCGTGAACGAGAGGCCCAGGAGGAACCACTCTTCGCCAATCCACGCAACGCAGCCTCGGGAACCCTCAAGTTGCAGAACCCAACCATTGTGGCGTCGCGTCGTCTTGATGCATACCTATATTATATGTTAGGAGAATCGCTCCCTAGCGAAGGACACTATGAATGTTTACAGCAGGCAGCTGGATGGGGCTTCAAAGTCTCACCGGCAATGCACAAGTGCGCTACGCTTGATGAGGTGTTTGAATACATCAATTATTGGGATACCGAGCGCAAGAACCTGCCGGTAGCTACCGATGGAGTTGTTATCAAGGTCAACTCTCTTGAACAGCAAAATTCCTTGGGTTATACAGCCAAGGTCCCTCGCTGGGCTATTGCCTATAAGTTCCAAGCAGAGAAGGCTCTGACTCGCCTTTGTGAGGTGACCTATCAGGTGGGGCGCACGGGTACGGTGACTCCTGTGGCTAACTTCGAGCCTGTACAACTCTCTGGAACTGTCGTTAAGCGGGCTACATTGCATAATGCAGACTTCGTGGAGAATCTCGATCTTCATATCGGTGATATGGTGTTCGTGGAGAAGGGTGGGGAAATCATTCCTAAGATTACTGCCGTGGACCTCGATGCACGATCTTTTATGATGGGCGAGAAGGTGCGCTTCATTACCCGTTGCCCTGAATGTGGAACCCCACTCGTACGAGTGGAGGGGGAGGCTGCCTTTTTCTGCCCCAATGACGTGTCGTGCCCGCCACAGCTCAAGGGACGCATCGAGCATTTCATCTCACGTAAAGCAATGAATATCGACGGACTTGGTGCTGAGACCGTAGACTTGCTCTACTCGGTGGGGCTGATTCGTGATGTCGCAGACCTTTACCTGTTACGTATTCCCCACATTAGTCGTCTTGAGCGTATGGGCTACAAGTCAGCCGAGAATATTGTGCGTAGTATCGAACGTTCGCGTGAGGTGCCTTTCGAACGTGTGCTTTTTGCTATTGGTATCCGTTTCGTTGGTGAAACTGTGGCTAAGAAACTTGCTCGCGCTTTCGGCTCTATGGAACGCTTGGAGAATGCCTCGTTTGAAGAACTTATTGCCGTGGACGAGATAGGTGAAAAGATAGCACGGAGCATACTTCGCTTCTTTGCCAACGAACAATGTCGTGCCCTTGTGAAACGCCTTAAGGAGGCGGGTTTGCAGATGGAAATCGTGGTCGACGAAAGCATTGAACGCACTGATAAGCTCGTAGGTAAGAGTGTCGTTATCAGTGGTGTGTTTGCTCAGCACTCACGCAATGAGTACAAGGCTATGATAGAGCAACACGGAGGCACTAACGTGTCGTCTATATCAAGCAAGACAAGTTTTATCCTCGCCGGTCGCGATATGGGACCTGCAAAATTGGAGAAGGCACAAAAACTGGGTGTACCTATTGTGAACGAGGAGGAGTTCCTTGAGATGGTTAAGCTATGAATTGTGAATAGAGACTCGTAAGTTGTCTATTATGAGTCTCTTTATCTTTGCCATAGCTTAACTCCCAAACGAAATTCAGAGCTCAACGTTCAAAGAAAGCTTCTTAGCCGTTCAATTTTTCTGATATTGGAAAACATCTCCTCTCGCACTTGTTTGACAAAACTGTTCTCTTCGGGTATCCCGTATACTGCTAGTGCCTCTTCAGGGTTACGGCAGGTGGCTGAACGGAAAGGATTTTCATGATCCTTCTTGCGAGAGAGGTATACCTGCTCGCAGATGCGGCGTTGTATGCGCTCTTCATGAGCGAGGGCTTGTAACCATAGGTCTGATGTCATTGTCTCGGCATTCATCACCAAGCACAATGCCTGTAGTGCATGGCATAGTTTATCGTTGTCATAACGATTCCAGAGCTCATTGTAACGACAATGTATCTCATCCCAAGAGTTGAGCGTGCCATTACAGATATCCTGACGTATCGTGTCGAGGTCCTTGCTCGTCACAAGTTGTCCGCCAAGGTTAATCCATGAGTCACAGGCTTGCTCGCATTTCGTCAATTTGTTCAGTTCTTCCCACTGAGGGTTGTGATTGTCAAAGTAGTTCAGGACATTGTTCATTGCATAATGAATGAGCATGTCGCCATAGGCATGATAGGCATCATAGGCCTTGAGTATATACACTTCGCGTCGGCTGTTTTCCATGCCCTCGCCCAGGATGGTAAGTGCATCCACCACCTTGCGATCTCCTAATAGCAAACGACGGCCTTCAAATTGAAAATTGAAAGTTGAAAATTGAGAATTATCCTCCGGGAGGTTTTCTTTGCTCAAAGCGTTATCGTTAATATATGCTTTCCCAACCCATAGTTCAAGTAGCTGTCGGGCACGAATAACCTCTTGCATCGTATCAGGAGCAAAGGTGTCGAACTCGATGTTCTGTACTTTGGTGATACGTTTGTCACGTGCACGGTATTTCCACGTGTTGCGTGCCAAGGCATACATGTTGTATAACCACCAATAGGCAGGCATCACCTCCAGACGGTCTGCCGATACATTGTTGCTGACCAAAGAGAAGGGCAGGGTGATGTCCATTTCAGCAGGGTAGTCGCCTTTGGCCAATAGTGTAAATGAAGCGAAACGGCTCGAGTGCTTTACCGACGAGCATAGCCCAGGCCAGAAACCGCGTCCAGCCACCAACTCACCATCGTTGGTGCGGCTATTGTGGTTACTGCCTATGGTAGCTCCGGCAGCCATATTGCTCTGCCCCATAATGACCGAGGCTATGAGGAACGAGTTGTTGTGATGTTGCTCGTGGCTGGGGAAGATGAGGTTGTTGAGTACTTCGCAACACGAGATGGTGCTATTGTCGCCCATGATGGAGTTGATGAGTCGGGCGCCATACTTGAGATTGGAGTTATTTCCGAGGATGAACTTTACCGCTGTGCACGAATAGAATATGCGGCATCCGTAGCCTACGATACCGTTGACGAGGATAACGTTCTCACCTATCTGTGAGGGTTCCTTCTCGGAGGAATTGATGGTGATGTTCTTGAGTTTTGATGCCCCCTTGATGTAGCAGTCGGTGCCAATCTTCACATCCTTGATGATGGACGAGTTTTTGATGACACAGCGTTCGCCAATCTCGCCATAGTATCCACGGTGGTGGTCGAAGGTGTGTTGGGTGATATCGGCAAGGCGTTGTTGCAGGACCTTGTCATCAACATACTTGGCCCATAGGTAAGCGTCGGCAGGTGTCATGCCATCGAATGGCATTACCGAGCGCGTCCCCGTTTCATTCATAATCTCTATGCGTACTCTAACCTCTTCGGATTCACCATCCTTGATGATGCCGTTGCCAAACTTGGCATGGTCGGTGCAAGACATCTCTTGAATGTTGAATAGCATACTGTGTGCCCCGATAATGTAGTGCGACAAGTAGTGCACATCGTGTATGGCACAGTTGTCACCGATGTCGCATGAGTGTATGCTCGAGTTGGTAATACCCACGGGTAGGCGCAAGTCGTGGTATTGCAATGCCCCACAACAGATGCGACCTATGCGAACGGTGCCGTAAAACTTGTTATCCTTGACCATGCTTGGATCAAACTCGTCGGTAACCCATACCGTATCCCACGACGAAGCGGTATTGTTGTTCATTACCAGCCGCTCTATCTCGTTGCTGTACAGATGACGCCATCCTCTTTCAGGTGGAGTCACCTGAAGGTTTCGTATATAGTATTTGTCTTTTCCTGTGGGAAGGTATTTGGCATCAATCCATCCGTCACTTAATGCGGTAGGGGGGAGTAGGGTCACGCGTTCCATATTTGCTTGGGTGTTTTTATATACAAAAACGTACTGCGAATGTATTTATTATACGAGTACAAAATAGTTGAAATAATAATTGTGAATTGTCAATTGTAAAAATTGCACGTCTCGAATAATTTAGCTAATTTTGCGGCCAATTGTATGTTGGCTGCAGAATACGCTATTGGCATATATATAATAAGGAGTAAGAAAACGAAAAATATACAATATATACAATGATTAAAATTACTTTTCCTGATGGCTCGGTAAGAGAGTTTGAGGCTGGTGTTACTGGCCTGCAGATTGCTGAGAGCATCAGTAGCCGCTTGGCACAGGATGTGCTGGCGTGCAGTGTGAATGACGAAATCGTGGAGCTCAACCGTCCCATCAATGAGGATGCATCAATCCGCCTCCACAAGTGGGACGATGCTGAGGCTAAGCATGCCTTCTGGCATACATCTGCCCACCTCTTGGCTGAGGCTTTGCAGGAGCTCTATCCCAATATCCAGTTCGGTATCGGTCCCGCTATCGAGAGCGGATTCTACTATGATGTAGATCCGGGAGAAGGTGTGACCATCAAGGAGGGCGACCTCGAGAAGATCGAGAAGAAGATGGCCGAGCTCGTGGCTAAGAACGAGAGTGTAGTACGCAACGAGATCTCTAAGGACGAGGTGCTCAAGATGTTCTCTGAGCGTGGCGAGACTTACAAGTGCGAACTTATCTCTGAGCTCGAGGATGGTACCATCACCACCTACACTCAGGGGGCCTTCACTGACCTCTGCCGTGGCCCGCACTTGATGAGCACAGCGCCCATCAGGGCTATCAAGCTCACCTCTGTAGCTGGTGCCTACTGGCGTGGTGACGAGAAGCGCAAGATGATGACCCGTATCTACGGTATCTCATTCCACAAGAAGAAGATGCTCGATGAGTATCTCGTGATGATGGAAGAGGCCAAGAAGCGCGATCATCGTAAGATTGGTAAGGAGCTCGAGCTCTTCATGTTCTCTGAGACTGTAGGTAAGGGCTTGCCCATGTGGTTGCCCCGCGGTACAGCTCTACGTCTCCGCCTCGAGGATTTCTTGAAGCGCATCCAGAAGCGTTTCGGCTACCAGCAGGTGATGACACCCCATATCGGTAACAAGAACCTTTACGTTACCTCTGGCCACTGGGATCAGTATGGTAAGGATAGCTTCCAGCCCATCACCACACCTGAGGAGGGTGAGGTGTACTTGTTGAAGCCCATGAACTGCCCGCACCACTGTATGATCTATAAGCACCAACCCCGCTCATACAAGGATCTCCCTATCCGTCTCGCTGAGTTCGGTACCGTATACCGTTACGAGCAGAGCGGTGAGCTTCACGGCTTGACCCGCGTGCGCAGCTTCACACAAGACGATGCACACATCTTCTGCCGTCCCGACCAGGTGAAGGAGGAGTTTACTCGCGTGATGGATATCATCGAGATTATCTTCAAGGCACTCAACTTCGAGAATTACGAGGCACAGATTTCACTCCGTGACCCCAACAATACCACCAAGTACGTAGGTACTGACGATAACTGGGCACGTGCCGAGCAGGCTATCGTAGAGGCTTGTCAGGAGAAGGGCTTGAACGCTCGCGTTGAGACTGGCGAGGCTGCCTTCTATGGTCCTAAGCTCGACTTCATGGTGAAGGATGCTATCGGCCGTCGTTGGCAGTTGGGTACCATCCAGGTTGACTACAACTTGCCCGAGCGCTTCAACCTCGAGTACACCGGTTCGGACAACCAGAAGTACCAGCCCGTGATGATTCACCGCGCCCCCTTCGGCTCTATGGAGCGTTTCGTAGCAGTGCTCATCGAGCACACTGGCGGTAAGTTCCCCTTGTGGCTCACTCCCGATCAGGTGGCTATCCTCCCCATCTCGGAGAAGTTCAACGACTACGCTGAGCAGGTGAAGAAGGAGCTCGAGAAGTACGACGTACGTTGCATCATTGACGACCGCAGCGAGAAGATTACCCGTAAGATCCGCGACAACGAGATGAAGCACATCCCCTACATGCTTATCGTTGGTGAGAAGGAGCAGGCCGAGGGTACTGTTACCGTGCGCAAGCAGGGCGGTATCAGCGAAGGAACTTTCTCAATCGTAGACTTCGGTAAGAAAGTTGAGAGCGAGGTTGACGAAATGATTAACAAATGGTAACTTTTACCGATAGAAATTTGCATATTCAACTGGTTTGCACTAACTTTGCGCCCGCATTTAATAGTGCGGGCAGCAATAGTGCTGTTACGTGCGTTGAATTCAACAACTTTTAGTAATAAAAACAATTAAAAAGACAGCAGAACAAACCCATTTCATCTGAATGAAAAAAGACAACTTGAAAGGCCAACATCGTATCAACGAACAGATACGCGCCAAAGAAGTAAGAATTGTCGGTGACAACATTGAACCTACCGTAGTTTCTATCCAAGAAGCGTTGAGACTCGCCGAAGAGAATGAGGCCGATCTCGTGGAGATTTCACCGAACGCCGTTCCGCCTGTTTGCAAGATTATTGATTACTCAAAGTTCTTGTATCAACTCAAGAAGAAGCAGAAAGAGCTCAAAGCTAAGCAAGTGAAGGTGGAGGTGAAGGAGATTCGTTTCGGACCCCAGACTGATGACCACGACTACAACTTCAAGCTTAAGCATGCGATGGAGTTCCTCAAGGATGGCGATAAGGTAAAGGCTTACGTATTCTTCAAGGGACGTTCAATCCTCTTCAAAGAGCAGGGCGAAGTCCTTCTATTGCGTTTCGCCAACGACCTCGAGGAGTATGGTAAGGTTGACCAGATGCCCGTGCTCGAAGGTAAGCGTATGACCATCTTCCTCTCTCCGAAGAAGGCTGGTGCTCCCAAGAAGGATAAACCCGCAGCTCCCAAGGCTGAAGAGTAAAAAGAAAAAAGCGGCTGCGCAGGCTAGTACGCACCGTTTATATATTAATAATTAATTAACAATTAACAAACATGCCAAAAGTTAAGACTAATTCCGGTTCAAAGAAGCGTTTTACACTCACCGGAACAGGTAAAATCAAGAGAAAACACGCTTTCCACAGTCACATCTTGACTAAGAAGACTAAGAAGCAGAAGCGCAACCTCGACCACTTCACACTCGTGCACAGCGCAAACGTGAATTCAGTTAAGGAACTTCTCTGCTTGAAGTAATCTTAAA
>JAZRFA010000059.1:0-17402 GCA_045661085.1 Bacteroidaceae bacterium | reverse complement strand
ATCGACTCTGATAGCCGTCTCGCTATGACTGCTGCTATTCGTGAGGTGTTCGCAACCAAGCCTGCTGAGTTTGACCCCCGTAAGTACCTCGGCCCCGCTCGTGAGAACATGAAGAAGCAGTACATCCACAAGATCGTGAACGTTCTCGGTTCTGATAACAAGCTCGCTTAATATTCCTGAGTACTTAGGATAAAGAAAGTCGCCTGCACTAAGTGTAGGCGACTTATTTTTTTGGTGGGTTTGTTAATCAGCTAACAGCCAACAGCCAATGGTGCTGTTACTGCTTGGGAGCAACGAAACGGTAGAAGTTGCAGCCGATGAAGTTGCCAATTACTAAACAGGGATAGAGTAATAGTACCTCTGTGATGTGTGCCATCGTGTAGCTCACGGGCACAGTGAGGTAGTAGAAGGCATCGGCCAGGCAGTGGGGGAAGCCACAGTTGATGAAGAGGGGCACACCGAAGAGCAGTGCCAGGGGCTTGCCTTCGCGGGCAAAGGTGACCACGGTGGTCATGATGAAGCCGCAGCCTATGGCCAACAGACCTGCACGTACGGGGCCGATAGCCAAGCGACCCTCGAGGATGCGCTGGGCTGCACTACCCAGGTCCATTGGAGATAGGCGGGAGAGCAGTGACACCAAGAGACAGCCTGTGATGTTACCCAGGAGGATAAATAACACTTGTGCGATGGCGCTCAGCCAACAGCTGCGTCCCTGCTCGTCGCGCAAGGGGATGAAGCCGGCTGTGCCGGTATAGAGGGGTAGCTTGTAACCGACTACAGTGAGCAGACCGAATGAGAAGAGCACAGCGCCGATGATGTTGGTGCAGGCCAGATAACCCCATCCAGCGATGCCCACGGCAGCGCCAGCAAGGATGGCGGTTCGGAAGGTGTTTGTATTCAGATACATCGTTTTTGAATTGTGTTTTTGTGTTAATCGAAGGAAGCCTCCGCATTTTTCGGGCACAAAAGTAGTAAAAATCGGGCAATAACGCTACCTTTGCAGTAAAAATAACTGAGAAGATAGGCTGCGTTCGTTGTAAGCGATTGCAAGCATCGCTCACTCGCTGGCACTATCCTTGCATCTAAAAAGATGCGAAGATAGGCTGCGCTCGTTGGCTCACTTGTCGCACGATAGAGTTTTTAATTTCAATTTTCAATTTCATATGCTCCTTCCGAAAGAGAAAGACCCTATGGGCGCTGCTATTGCAGAGTATCACCGTACAGGACGTGCAGGCACGCTGCGCGTGTTTTCGTCACAGTTTGACGAGGATGAGATACCAGTGGAACAACTATTCCGAACGTTGGACGAGATGCCGGCCATCGAACAGCGTGCCTTAGCGATGGCACGAGGTAAGTGCCTTGATGTGGGTGCCGGTAGCGGATGCCACGCCTTGGCCCTGCAAGAAATGGGTAAGGAGGTGACTGCGATAGACATTTCTGAGCTCTCGGTGGAGGTGATGCGGCAGCGTGGTGTCGAGGATGCACGTGCCATAGATCTGTATGACGAACATTTTGTAGAACGTTATGATACGATATTGCTCCTGATGAATGGCTCGGGCATTATTGGTAATATGGCGGGTATGGGGCGCTTCTTCTACCGCATGAAGCAGCTGCTCAAGCCTGGAGGATGTATCTATATGGACTCGAGCGACCTGAAGTATCTCTTCGAGGAGGAGGACGGATCGTACCTCATTGACGTGGCGGGAGACTACTATGGCATGGTGGACTTCAGTATGCAATACAAGCAGGTGAAGGGGGAGGCGTTTGACTGGCTCTACATCGACTTTGACACGCTTGCCTACTATGCCGAGCAGTATGGATTTTGTGCCGAACTTGTATGCCAGGGTGAGCATTATGACTATTTGGCTTCGTTGAAGATGAACGGATAGGGTGTTGGGAGGCCACGGCGCCTCGGAAAAACGCAAGTAAACTTAACCGTTGTTGAGTTTCTGCCTCGCTCAGTAATAGAAAAGTGAACTTTTCCATTACCTTCGTTCGTTGAAACTTGCTTTTTCGCTCGGCTTGCACTAACTTTGCACTCTCAATTGGAACAAAGAAAAAGTATTAGTAATAATTAAAACTAAAAGAAAATGAGAAAGAACATTGTTGCAGGAAACTGGAAAATGAACAAGACCCTTCAGGAGGGTATCGCTTTGGCTACTGAGCTCAACGAGGCTTTGACAGCTGACAAACCCAACTGCGAGGTTATCATCTGCACTCCCTTCATTCACTTGGCATCAGTTACTCCTATCGTTGATAAGGGTATCATCGCTGTAGGTGCTGAGAACTGCGCAGACAAGGCTTCTGGCGCTTATACTGGTGAAGTTTCTGCCTCTATGGTAGCTTCTACTGGTGCTCAGTACGTTATCCTCGGTCACTCTGAGCGTCGCGCTTACTATGGTGAGACTCCCGAGATCCTCAAGGAAAAGGTGCTCTTGGCTTTGGCTAACGGCTTGACTCCTATCTTCTGTATCGGTGAGGTACTCGAGGAGCGTGAGGCTGGCAAGCAGAACGAGGTGGTATACAACCAGCTCGAGGGTTCACTCTTCGGTCTCTCTGCTGAGGACTTCTCTAAGATCGTGCTCGCCTACGAGCCCGTATGGGCTATCGGTACCGGTAAGACCGCTACTGCTGAGCAGGCTCAGGAGATCCACGCTTACATCCGTTCAGTGATCGCTAAGCAGTTTGGCAAGGAAGTGGCTGACAACACCTCTATCCTCTATGGTGGTAGCTGCAAGCCCTCTAACGCTAAGGAGCTCTTCGCTAACCCCGACGTTGACGGTGGTCTCATCGGTGGCGCTGCTCTCAGCGTAGCTGACTTCAAGGGCATCATCGACGCTTTCAAGGCGTAATCGAGGACCTATTTGATTTCGGAGAACTCCGAGCTCTCTGAGTACTCGGAGTTCTCTTTGTTTTTATACTACGATTATGAAAAAGCTTTGTGTATTGCTGTTGTCCCTTGTATGTCTACCTCTTATGGCACAGGACAATATCGTTGACCGTTTGGAACAGGTGGTTTCTGGACAGGGCGTGATTACCATCCATCAGGATGTACGTCTCGACTCTTTACTGGGTATGGTATATGATCCCTCAATGAGCAAGGACAAGAAAATACAGACCATCGGCTATCGCATACAGGTCTATGCCGGAGGCAATACGCGTTATGCCAAGGAGGAGGCACAGAAGGCTGCTCAGTATGTCAAGAGTAAATATCCTGAAATATCGGTCTATACGGAGTTTGTAGCTCCCCGATGGGTGTGCCGGGTGGGCGACTACAAAACTATTGAAGAGGCCGATCAAGTGATGCGTATGCTCAAGAAATCGTGCAACTTCAAGGAAATAGCTATCCTCCCTAACCAAATAATCAATATATCTTTATGATGATGGAGAATCCAAGCAGTTATCCCATTGACGAACGTAACCTCGAACTGGAGGAGCACTATCGACAGATACTTGGACTGTTGGGTGAAGATGTTGAGCGCGAAGGTCTCGTGAAGACACCCCAACGCGTGGCACGTGCAATGCAAACTCTCACTCGAGGCTATCGCATGGACCCGAAGGCGGTGCTCAACTCGGCTAAGTTCAAGGAGGACTATAGCCAGATGGTCATCGTGAAGAATATTGATTTCTACTCCCTTTGCGAGCACCATATGTTGCCCTTCTTCGGTAAGGTGCACGTGGCATATATTCCTAATGGCTACATCACGGGTCTGAGCAAGATTGCTCGCGTAGTAGACATCTTCTCACACCGTCTGCAGGTGCAGGAGCGAATGACAATGCAGATCAAAGATTGTATACAAGAAACCCTCAATCCTCTTGGTGTAATGGTGGTCGTTGAGGCCCAGCATATGTGTATGCAGATGCGTGGCATTGAGAAGCAGAACTCCATTACCACTACTTCGGACTTTACCGGGGCTTTCAATCAAGCCAAGACTCGCGAGGAGTTTATGAATCTGATTCGAGGCTGATACTTAGGCTCGGTGTTGAGCGATGAACGATTTTTGTTCATCGTTTTTTTATCCGCTGATTACACGGTCGCCAAGGTGTTTGGCCATCTGCTGCTTTATCTCCATCAACTCCTTGTAGCGGCTCATGACTTCGAGGCATTTATCGGCATCGGCCATCACATCGGGATGGCGCAATTGGTTGAGTATATCTTTTAGCTCCATCTCGATGAGCGAGTGCTTGTAGTCTATCATGAGATGGTACATGAGTTCATTCAGTCGGTCGGCATCATTGACAATAGTTTGCGTCTTCGAGTGGTACTTGCTCAATTGATATTTCTCCTCTATGAGGTCTACGGCCAATCGACTCAGTGCGGGGTTTGCATGGGTGACGAAGTGTCGTTCGGCGGTGAAGCCCATTTCGCCAATATGTTGCAGCAGTTCCTGCAATACCTCGGCAAAGAGGGGAGTGGTCAGGGTGATGTTGTCCATTCCCAACTCTGAAGCTACATACTCGGCTACGGAGATTTCCTGCTTGCTCTCTTCGTCCACATACATCATCTTTTCTCCATGGCGTATCAGTTGTTGTACGATGAGGCGCTCTTTGGGGTAGAGGGGATTGAGAGAGGAAAGTTGGGCGGTGGGGAATGAAGATTGCTTTTCCCCTCTGTCGGCAAACTCCGCTTGAAGTTCGGTGGGTGAGGGCACTGTTTCATAACCAGCTGCCAAGGCGGCATGATAGGCTTCGTCCTCAGCGGTAGGAGCTGTACTGCTCGGTTCTGCATCAATGGTCTCTGCGGCTTGGAGGCTATCTGCTCCAGCTTGTGTAGCTGCTGCATTCTGGCGTTGGACGCTCTTGGCTTGCGCTTCCTCCTTCTCCTTCTTGAGCTTGGCCACCTCGCTCACGAGAATGCGCTCCTCCACATGGAGCATCTGGCTACACTCCTTGATATATTCGGAGCGTACGATGGCTTCAGGAATGACCGAGATGCTCTTCACGATGTCGGTGATGAGGGCTGCTCGTTTGTAGGGGTCGCCACCAGCATCGGACATCAAGAGGTTGGTCTTGAAGCGTATGAAGTCGACCTCATGGGCAGCGATATATTCCTGGAACTCCGTGGCATTATGTTTACGAGCGAAACTGTCGGGGTCATCTCCATCGGGGAGCAGCATTACCTTGATGTTCATACCCTCTTCGAGGAGCATGTCGATACCTCGGATAGAGGCTTTGATACCTGCCATATCACCATCGTAGAGCACGGTGATATTGTTCGTGAAGCGGTGTATCATACGTATCTGCCCTGAGGTGAGCGAGGTGCCCGATGAGGCCACCACGTTCTCTACACCGGCTTGGTGCATAGAGATCACGTCGGTATACCCCTCGACAAGGAAACACTTGTCTTGCTTTACGATGGCTTGTTTGGCAAAGTATATGCCGTAGAGCTCACGACTCTTGTGGTAGATTTCCGATTCGGGGGAATTGACATACTTGGCCACCTTCTTATCTGCTGTGTTGAGTACGCGGCCACCGAAGGCTACCACTTTTCCCGAGAGAGTGTGTACGGGGAACATCACGCGTCCCCAGAAACGGTCGCGCACCTGTCCGTCGTCGCGGGTGTAGCAGAGACCTGTCTTTACTAGATAGTCGATGTTGAAACCCTTCTTCTTCGCCTCTTGGAACAGCGCGTCGCGGCTTTCGGTACTGAAACCCAGCTGGAATTTCTTGATGATGTCGTCACGGAAACCGCGCTGACGAAAATAGCTCATACCTATCGCCTGTCCGTCGCGATGGTTGTGCAGGATGTCCTGGAAGTAGTTGTTGGCAAAGTCATTGACGAGGAAGAGGCTTTCGCGTACGCTCTGTGCCTGTTTCTCCTCGTTGGAAAGCTCGCGCTCCTTCACCTCGATGCCATATTTCTTGGCCAACCATTTCAGTGCTTCGTAATAGTTGAGCTGCTCATGCTCCATAATGAAATGTACCACGTTTCCGCCCTTGCCACAACTGAAGCACTTGCACACTCCCTTCGAGGGTGACACGCTGAATGATGGCGTCTTTTCATTGTGGAAGGGACATAGACCTACATAATTGACACCCCGTCGGCGCAGGGTGACGAACTCAGATACCACATCTACAATCTGTGCGGCATCCATAATGCGGTCTATGGTGGCTTGGTCTATCATCGTGTTTCCTCTCCGACTGCGAAGTTACAAATAAATCTTCTTAGCAACCACAAACTTTATCCAAAATTTGATATTTCGAGAGTCTTATACTACTTTTGCGACTCTGAATAAAATGGAAGATATGAAGCGATTACTCATCATAGACCGCGACGGCACTATTCTCGTTGAACCTCCTGTGGATTATCAGATAGACAGCATCGCCAAGACCGACTTTGTGCCTGGCAGCATCAGTGCGATGAAGGTGCTCTCCACGCTTGGCTATCAACTCGTGATGTGCAGCAACCAAGATGGCCTCGGCACTGCGAGCTTCCCTATGGAGGACTTCTTGCCACCCCAAGAGATGATGCTCAAGGTGCTTGCCTCTGAAGGGGTACGCTTTGATGACATCCTCATCGACCCTACGATGCCGGAGGAGAATGCGCCCACGCGCAAACCCGGTACTGGAATGTTTGGCAAATACCTCACGGGCGAGTATGACTTGGCCGCTAGCTACGTCATAGGTGACAGAATTACCGATGTGATGCTGGCCAAGAACTTGGGTGCACGTGCCATCCTGTTGCAAGAGACTGAAAAGGCAAAGGATGTTTTGACAGCGCAGGGACTCGCTGAGGTGTGTGCCCTTTGCACCACTTCGTGGGTGGAGATTGCCGAATATCTGCGCCGCACCACTCGCGTGGCTACAATTGAACGTAATACACGGGAAACTCAGATAAGCGTCACCATGGATCTTGACGGACGTATGCCCTCAAGCATTGATACGGGGCTGAAGTTCTTCGATCATATGCTCGATCAGATAGCCCATCACGGTGGAATCTCTTTGCAGATTCAGTGCAAGGGTGATCTCGAGGTCGACGAGCACCACACGATGGAGGATGTGGCCATAGCTCTTGGCGACACGTTGCGCGAAGCACTGGGCGACAAGCGCGGCATTGAACGTTATGGCTTCGCATTGCCTATGGATGAGTGCAAGGCACTGGTACTGCTCGACCTTGGTGGTCGCATTGACTTTGATTGGGATGTTGTCTTCACTCGCGAGTACGTAGGAGACACTCCCACCGAGATGTTCCGTCATTTTTTCTATTCACTGTGTGCAGCTATGCGTTGCAACCTTCACATCAGTGCCCGTGGCGACAATAACCATCATCTCATCGAAGGTGTTTTCAAAGCTTTTGCCCGCAGCCTCCGTGCTGCCATACACCGCCAACCTTTCAACTATAATCTTCCCAGCAGTAAAGGAGTATTATGATTGCAATAGTAGACTATGATACAGGTAATATCTGCTCAGTGACCAATGCGCTCAGACGTGTGGGATGTATCGACTGGTTGTATACCGATGACAAGGAAATCTTGACGAGGGCCGACAAAGTGATACTCCCCGGTGTAGGCGAGGCTTCCACGGCTATGGCAAAGTTGGCCGAGCGAGGGCTTGATACGTTCATCCCTACACTCACCCAGCCTGTGCTGGGCATTTGCGTGGGCACTCAGCTGATGTGCCAAAGTAGCGAGGAGGGTAATGTGGATTGTATGGGTATCTTCCGCACGAAGGTGAAGAAATTTGATAATAAACTGTCAAACCTCAAAGTTCCTCACATGGGCTGGAATCAAATTACCGACCTTCGCACTCCGCTATTCAAGGATATCGATGAGGGAGCCTACATTTACTACGTGCATTCATTCTTTCCCGAGTTGTGCGAGGACACCATTGCCACCACGCACTATATCAATGCGTTCAGTGGTGCGCTTGGTCGCGACAATTTCTTCGGGACGCAGTTTCATCCTGAGAAAAGTGGTGAGATAGGAGCACAAATCTTGAAGAATTTCTTGGAGCTATAATTCCCCCAAGGTCTTATTATAGCTCCACTTCTATTCCCGCAGCATATACTCGTTCGGGGTCGAAGAAGGTGGCACAGCTGTTGATAAGGTAGCGTGTGTCGGGCTTTATCTTGCCTTTGTATACACATTGACCATTAACGATGAGCGTGACTTTCTTGCAGAAGTCCACCATATCGTCAGATAGGTAGAGGGTGAATTTGCCCATTGCCGCTGGAGCGTAGTGCTTGCGGTGCTTGATAGGGATGCCCCAATGGGGCTCGCGCTCGGTTACCTCGTACGTCACTCGCTCTACGGTGAGATCTATGGTATTATCCTTGATGGTCATCTCGTAGCGGGTACGCTCGTTGCCCGAGGTAGTGTCGCGCTCGTGCACAGCGATATTATAGAAGCCACGACGGTAGATACCGTCCATAGGATAGTCTTCCCACACAAAGTGCTTGGGGTTCACCACACGGGTGAAGTGGCTGAGCCATGGTGTAGTGGGGGAGTAGTCGATACCATGCCCACGACCGGGGATGAGCTCTATGCGGTGTCGATATTCTGTAGGGTAGTATCGTTGTAGGCTATCAAACAGTTCATGAGTACGTGCTGTCAATAGGTGACGGGCAAACATGAAGTCATTTGCACCCGTGCGTAGAGAGAATCCGATGTGTCCGCAATTTTCGGCTGGAGCATCAGAGGGTATCTCACCGCCTGCCATGGGGCCTGCTGCTGCTAAGTAGTCGGCATAGAAGGAGGCGAGACGTTGGCTACCATAGCCACCCTCAGAGATACCGAAGAGGTACACCCTGCGGGCATCAATCTCGCCACTTACGAAGGCTTGGCGCAGCAGACGCTCCCAAGCAAACTGTTTTGCACGCTGCCACCAACGATAGTATGCCCCTTCATTGGGTATTTGGGGAATGAAATAGCATGACGGGGCATCGGCAAATTGTGAGCAGAGTGCATATCCCGTGCTCCATTCTTGCGTCTTGGGGCCCGAACCATGTATATATAGGTATAGGGGCCATCCCTCGGTGGGCTTGTCGCCCTTGGTGCCATAATAGTAGGGCATCACAGCATCGGGCTCCAACTTCTGGGGCAGAGGCCACAGTAGCGTGTCGGCATCGGTGAGGGGACGCAACGAGGGGAGCTTGTTCTCCTCAAACTCGTGGTTTGCCTCGCACCACGCCTGCCACACTTGGGCACGCTGAGACTCCACGTCGCACCATCTCAGGCGGTGGCTCTCGGTATAGGGTACTTTGTCTCCTTGCAGATGAGCTGCAAAGTGTTGCTTGATGTCTGCTTGGGCATATGCCGTGAGCGTGAGCGCGATGAGTGCGATGACTGCCGCTATTCTTGCTTTCATAGTACGAGGACTTATTTGCGTTTTACAATCTCATAGGGTATGCGCACTGATACGCCACACTTCATGAGGTCGGTGAGGTTGGGGTACATGCGGGTGACGAACGACTCCCAGTTGCGCTGCGGCATCTCGGTCCATCCCGCCTCGGCCAAGGCCAAGGCACGAGGGAAGGCCATGTAAGTGGCACGGTGGATGTCGGGGATGGCCTCGGCCCATAGGGTGCCCATCACACCGAGCACGTGTGCCTGCTCTTCGGCAGGTCGACCATAGCCGGGGTCGAGCTTATAGCAGTTCTCGAGGGTCGAGAGGGGCATGCCCCAGTTGTTGAACTCGGGGAAGTCGTTCTTCCACTGCGGGTAGTCGAGGTAGGCATATTCGCCTGGTGCCATGAGGATGGGGTGCCCGTGCTGCTTGGTCAGCGTGAGACAGGTGGGGGTGAGACCCCAACGCCAGGTGACGAGGGTCACATCCTGGGGGTGGGGGAAGAGGTAGTCATCTGCAGGGGGGTAGATGTTGTTGAGCTCGCACCAGAGGATGGGCTTCTTGCCACCAGCTCTCACGGCGCTCAGGATGCGGTCAAAGAAAGGTGTCATCAGCTGTGTGGCCTTGGTATAGCCTGCCTCGTGCATCATCGCCTGGCAGTCGGCACACTGGGCCCAGTTGGCAGGCACGGCAGCCTCGTCGCCACCAAGGTGGATATAGGGTGAGGGGAAGAGGGTGGCCAACTCATTGATCACGTCGGTGAGCACCTCGTAGCTCTTCTCATTGGCGGCACACACCATGCGGTTGGTCGTGTGGCCCACCACTACGGTGTCGGTCTTCAGGTGTGAGCAACTCAGCTCGGGATAGGATGCGAGGATGGCTACGGTGTGTCCGGGGATGTCGACTTCGGGCACCACCTCGATGTGGCGCTGGGCGGCATAGTGGATGATGTCGCGCAGCTCATCTTGCGTGTAGTGCTGCTGACTGGCCAGACGGGGATGGCTATGGATAGCCACGCGCCAACCCTGGTCATCGGTGAGGTGTAGCTGTAGCACATTATACTTGTACTTGGTCATCTGGTCGATGAAGAACTTCACATCCTCTACAGGCAGGAAGTGTCGTGCGGGGTCGAGCATCAGGGCACGGCGGGCAAAGCGAGGCGCATCGTCGATGATGATGGGGCTCATCTCGTCGTTGGCAGTAGCCAAGAGGTCGCCCAAGAGGAGCTGGTCGATGGTTGTTACGGCGCGGTAAAGTGCCGATTCGGTGCTTCCGGTGAGTGCGATGCCCTTGTGCGATACCTCGATGCGGTAGTGCTCATCGCCCTGTAGGGTGGGGTCGAGGGCAAGGGTGATGTCGGCCTTCTTGTTGCTGGGGGCAACAGATACAGCTACTCCTGTGCGCTGCTCGATGATGCCGGCAAGGCTCTCGGCCGTGAACTGCTGCTCGGCGTCGGTATAGGTGATGACCGTACGCCCCTCGACGAAGCGGTAGGGTTTACCCTTCACCTGCTCCACATGGTTGGGCATGGGCATCAGTGCTGAAAGGTTACTCTGTGCGTTGAGCACCAGGGTGGTGCATAAGGTCACGATGATGAGGGCGAGTGTCTTCTTCATTGTCTCTTGTGTTGATATGTTTGTGTTATATGATACAAAATCGTAGATAAGTGTTTTTCGATTGAAAAGAATCCACTATCTTCGCATTCCAACTGCGAAAATACGAAAAAACTTATAAACTAAAAACTCTAAACGTATGAATATAGGTGACAAGGCTCCCGAACGCTTGGGAGTGAACGAGAATGGCGAAGAAATCCTCCTTAGCAACTATCGTGGCAAGAAGGTGGTGCTTTACTTTTATCCCAAGGACAACACCTCGGGCTGTACGGCCGAGGCCTGCAGTCTGCGCGACCACTACGCGGAGTTCCGCTCGCGTGGCTACGAGGTGATCGGGGTGAGCGTCGATAGTGCTGCTTCGCACCGTAAGTTTATCGACAAGTACGAACTGCCTTTTACCCTCATTGCTGACACCGATAAGGAGCTGGTGCAGGCGATGGGCGTATGGGGAGAGAAGAGCATGTATGGTCGCAAGTATATGGGCACCTTCCGCACCACTTTCGTGATTGACGAGAACGGCATCATCGAGCAGATTTTCCTGCCCAAGCAGATTAAGACCTCGACCCACGCCGAGCAGCTGCTGGGGTAATCTCCATAGATAGGAGACAAGGCGTCACTTTGCGCCTATTCCGCCTTGTAGTGGCACATCCAGGTGCCCTATCTGTAGGGCGGAATATGTAGTCATGCATCTTAGCCCTCCTCCCTTACGTAGGCGATGGCGCGGTTGATGTAGTGGAGGAAGGGCTGTGTCATACGAAACAGCTCGGCGGTGCGTTGTGCAAGGTGGTCTCCGCAGACAAAGTCATTGGTCGGTGTGTGGAGCAGACAGAAAGCCTTGAGGCGTAGGTACTCGGCATACTCCTCCTCCTGTTCGAATCCTTTGGGATTACGCTTTAGGGCTCCCTCGCGGTCGAGAACGAAGGTAGGCTCCACGGAGCGCACGATACGCTCAAAGTCGCCTCCTCCCCCTACGATATCTTCGCGAAGCACCTGTAGCACCTTGCCGTCGCAGCAGTAGTCGCCCGTTGCCAGCATATGTCCATAGGGGTAACCCTCACCCCCCGTGCCGACGTGGAAGTAGTAGCCCGAGTAGCCGGACTTCTTGCCTCCGGGACAGATGAACGCTCCCATATGGGTCTTGTAGGGACTCTTGTCTGCGCTGAAACGCACATCACGGTAGATACGATAGGTGCAGTCCTTGGCCGTGAGTCCCGTGACTGATTCGTCGAAGCGGCCAATCTCGTGGATGAGCTCCTCTACAAATCCGTTGAACCGCGCCTGCAGCTCCGTGTAGCGTGCCTTGTTGGCCATGAACCACTCGCGGTTATTGTTCGCCTGCAACTCTCTGAGGAAGGTGATAATCTCTTTCATAATGGACAAAGGTACAATATGCAGCGAGGAGAACAAAATAAAGTTCCTGTTTTTTTCTTGATTTCTGACCGATAAAAAAGAAGCACTGCTCCCTCCCTCTCCTATATATAATAAACAACTCCGCCCCTCACGATAGTGAGAGGCGGAGTTTATCTTTCCGAGCTCAAAGCTCACAGCTCATCGCTCAAAGCTCATAGCTCACGGCTAACAGCTAATAGCCAACAGCCAAAAGCTTATCACTCAGCCAAGATGCCGAGCTCGGCACCTGAAGCGAAGTCGTTGCCAGCCTGTGAACTGAGGGCGGTGAAGCGGATGTAGCGTGCCTTGACGGGCTTGTCGAGCATCACGCGCTTCAGTTTGCTGTCGTTGGCGAAGGCACCCTCGGCTACGGGGTCGCTCCAGTTCTTGCCGTCGTTAGACACCTGGAGGCGGTAGTCCTTGATGTTACCGTTGGTACCATCCTGACGGGGCAGGTAGGTAAAGCCGGTGATGGTCTTCACCTCGCCAGCGTCGAGGTCTACCCAGTGGGGATACTTGGCTACGGTAACAGAGTACATGGTGTGCCAGATGGTGTTCACATCGTTGTCCACGAGGTGGCTGGCGTTGCCGCTGCCTGACTCCTCGCTACTGGTGAAGATTACCTCGGTGTTGATCTTCTCGATCTTGGCGTAGGTCATGGTCACCTTGAGCTCGGGTTTCTCCTTATAATAAGCGGTGATGGTACCTCCATCGCGGAAGGGGATGGGCTCGGTATACTTCACAGCCTTTGCCTTGCGGCCCGTGCCGATCTTGTACATCACGGTAGCACCCTCGATGCCGCTCTCGATGGTGATGTCACCATTCTTCTGCTGCATCATGAGGATAGGCTTGTCACCTGCGGTAGCCACATCAGCACCACCCTTAGCGTCGGTAGGACGGATGATGAAGGCCATGCGTGTGGGAGCACCGAAGGCACGGTCGTGCACGAGCGGACCACCCTGACCGCATGAGTTACCACCAAGACCGGTTACCACGGCGTCGACGGTGAGGTAGGTCACGTCGCGCTTGGGCAACTTGTGGGGATGTGTAGCCATGGTGAGGTCCATAGCGCTGTGGGCGAGTGCCGATACGGCGTAGGGAGCCTCGTTCACTACGAGCATACCCTTACCAGCAGCGTTGGTGAGCGATGCCCAGCGGGTCTCCTCGTGGTTACCCATCTGCATGGGCTTGGGCCAGTTGGTGAACTGCTCGGCCACGGTAGAGCCGAACTGCTCGATGAACTGACCTGTCTTGCGGTCGTTGTAGTTGTCTACGGGGCCACGGCCATAGTAGCGGAACTGCTCATACTCGGCAGGCACCTGCATCTCATAGCCGAGACGTGCAAGCACGAGTGACGAGTTGTTAGAGGTGATGGCCGACTGCAACTCGATAGAGCCGTCGGGGTATACGGTCCACACCTGGTTGGTGGTGAACTTGAAGTCGTTCTCACCGAAGGGCAGCTGAGTCTGCTCCACGAGTTCGTGGATACCGCTATCGTAACGGCCGTTCTGGCTGTTGAGGCGGGCACCATTGGGAGCCTGTGACACTACGGTGAAGGTGAGCACTACAGAGCCGTCTTTATTAAGAATGGTGTTGGCATCAACGGCCTTGTGCTGCAGGTTGTGGAGACCATTCTGGAACCAGGGCTGGTAGCACCAGTTGTCGTTGCTCACGAAGGCGCGGAACGCGTTGAGGCGAGGGCCGCCACCGGCAGCGATGACTACCTCGTCATCATAGGTGAGCTGGTGGATTGTACCCTGAGCCATGTCAAATTGAACCTCGAAGCCTGCTCCTGTGATCGTCTTGATGGTCATGTCGGAGTAGATCTTAGATTTCTCGGAGTTCTCAGATGCTGCTACGGTGTTGATAGCAGGCTTCACGCCAGCAGTCTTCACGGCAAGCTGCTCCTCAAACTGAGGATAGCCCTGCTTAGCCCAAGGCATGTCGTGGCCGAGGAGGAACTGCACCTTCACGAAGTACTCGCCACCAGCGTCGAGCGCAGCGAAGTCATAGGGGAGACGGTAGGTAGCCTTCTGGCGGGCGGGCAATGCCATGCGGGGACCCTGCACGGGCTGATTCTCCTGGATGCACTTACCATCCTTCCAGAGTGACCATACGATCTCGTAGTCGTTGAGGGGAGTGTAGTAGTTCTTATTGAAGATCTCAATCTTACCTTGTGCAGCGTCGAGCATCTTCACACCAACGTACTGGTATACCTTCTTCACCTCATAGTATTGGGGCTTGGGCTCGCGGTCACCGAAGATGATACCGTTCATCACGAACTGGCCATCGTTGGGGGTGTCGCCGAAGTTACCACCGTATGCGAGGTAGCGTGTGCCATCCTTCTCGTAGTTGTACATTGATTGGTCTACCCAGTCCCAGATAGCGCCACCGCAGAAGAAGTTGGTGCTCTCGATAGCCTCCCAGTAGTCGATGAGGTTACCTACGGCATTACCCATTGAGTGGGCATACTCAGAGATGTGGAAGGGATACTTGATGCCATACTTACCGGTCACGGCACCCTGTGTCCAACCGATTGAGGGGTACTGGTTTGAACCCATGTCTACGATATCGTTGTTACGCTCATACTGCACGGGGCGTGTAGCGTCGAATGCCTTGAGGGCCTTGTAAGCCTCCACGAAGTTGTTACCGGGGCCAGCCTCATTACCGAGCGACCAGATCACTACGCAAGCGTTGTTCACGGTAGCGTGTGCCATCTCCATGACGCGGGCCACGTGAGCCTTCTTCCACTCTACGGGGTGAGAGATAGATGCCTCACCGTAGTAGTACTCATGGCTCTCGATGTTGGCCTCATCCTCGAGGTAGATACCATACTTGTCGCAGAGGAAGTACCAGTAGGGGTCGCAGGGATAGTGTGAGTTGCGCACGTGGTTGATGTTGGCGCGCTTCATCAGCATCACCTCTTCCTCCTGCATCTCGCGAGTGATGGCGTGACCTACTGCGGGGTGGCTCTCGTGGCGGTTCACACCCTTGAGCTTCACGTTCTTGCCGTTGATGAAGTAGTAGCGACCAGCGAGGCCAAACTCATCGTCCTCAGCCTTGGTGTCCTTGATCTCCACCTCGCGGAAGCCCACGATGGTAGATACGGTCTCGAGCACCTTGCCCTTCTTGTCGAGCAGCTCGGCTACGAGGGTGTAGCGGTAGGGAGCCTCACCATTCCACAAACGGGGATTTTCCATCTTCAACTTGGCGGTAGCTACAGCCTTACCGGTGAACTTGCCCATGGTGATGGGTGCGCAGTTCTCGATGGTCAACTGTGCCTTGTCCACTGCAGTGTTCTCGTCGCAGTAGAGCTCGTGCTGATAGAGGGTATAGCGCATCTGCAAGCCCTTCACGTTCTTCTTCGATGTGTTGAGGAGCTCGGCAGTGATGTTGAGCTCGCCATTGCGGTAGTCAGCGTCGAGGTCGGGCTTCACCACGAGGTCACGGATGCGTACCTGAGGACGGCTGTGCAATGCCACGGTGCGGAAGATACCGGGGAGGCGAAACATATCCTGTGCCTCGAGGAACGAACCGTCTGATGAGCGGTATACCTCAACGGCTACGGTATTCTCACCCTCCTGGAGGTACTGGGTGATGTTGAACTCAGCAGCATTACGTGAGTTCTTTGAGAAACCTACATAGTGGCCATTGATCCAGAGGTAGAAGAATGAGTCCACACCGTCGAAGGTGATGAACACCTCGCGGCCATCCCACGATGCGGGCACCTCGAACGTACGGAGGTATGAGCCCACCTCGTTGCGGTGGTTATAGGTGGTCCAGTGGGTAGGAGGTGTACGCATCACACCACCCTTCCAGTCGCCCACGGCTACGCGGTGCTGGAAGATTACGGGCTGGTTCACATAAATGGGGGTACCATATTTCTGTGTGCCATCCTTCTGGATACCGGCGATGTTCCATGATGAGGGCACGGTGAGGTCGTCCCAAGCAGAGGCATCATAGCCGGGGGTGAAGAAGTCGGCAGGACGCTCGTCGGGGTTGGGTGCCCAGTGGAACTTCCATGTGCCGTTCAATGACTGCCAGTACTGGCTGTTCTCGGGAAGGAACTTGCGGGCGCTCTCTACGCTCTCGAACGAGAAGAAGTAGGCGTGCGGCTGCTCCTTGTTGAGCGACAGCTCCTCTACTGACTCCCACTCCTTGCCGGTGGGCGCGGCTTGATTACCATAAAGGAAACCTTCGAGGGCGGGCGATTGTGCCGCCAAGTGCATGCAGGCTGCACCTGCTGCGATCAGGGAAAAGAATCTTTTCATGATAGATTGTTATTGTTTAGAGTTTAGTGTTTGTATATACTTACCCATAATATCGTGCGAAGATAGTGATAAATTTTTACATTATGAATAGTTGGAGCCAATTTTCAGTTTTTCAATGGCAAAGATAGTATGACTGAGGCGATATACCCCCAAAAAAGGGCGTGACAAATCTGTGACAAATGTGTGACCAGCGAAGGTGGTACGAGACTTGCCTTTTTATGGACAAATTTGTGTACAATTCTTCGAGCTAACTGGTGTGTCGGTCAGCGGATTATGTCCTTGTTTGTGTAAAATGACTATCGGATACCGATTGTTACATCATTCTCGCTATTCTTCCCGTCCGAAGTGTCCCGGTGTGGGGCGGAAGCAGCCGCTGATGCGGGGTACGCGCTCCATCTCTCCATAGGCCACATATTCGCCCAACTTCTTGTATGCGGTGCTCGGTGCCGCAGACAAGGCGGCGACTGGTCAGTTTGCAGTTCACTACTGGGGTATAACCACTCTCGTGATGCACATGCTTTGATTTCTTGATTTTCATAGGACGATGGGAGTTTTTCTATAGTTTCAGAAGTTTTTCTATTCGCGGTCAGAGATGTTTCTGCTCGCGGTCAGAAAGTATTCTATTCGCGAATAGAAATATTTTTCTCTTTATAGAACCAGGGAATACGCATTATAATTTTTCTCGAATGAACGACCTTGTTTTTCTCTCAATTAAAGATGAAAATTTCACGCGAATCTCGCGAATCACGCGAAAAACGCATCGTTTCACTCGCGTTTGCCTTCCGGACGGCAACATACGAGCGACAGCAATGTATGTTTTCGCGTGATTCGCGAGATTCGCGTG
>JAZRFA010000058.1:0-10174 GCA_045661085.1 Bacteroidaceae bacterium | reverse complement strand
GCCTGTGTCAGCCTTTTCGCCAGCTTCTACAATCTGGTAGCAGTTACCGGCGTCGGTCGTGGTGTATGAATTGATGACGATACCACTATCGGTCTGTCCGCCATCCTGTGAGTTCATGCCGTTGCTGCCGATGACAAGTTTCCAAGGATAGGCACCACCCACGTTCTCCACCTTCAGAACAGTAGAGGCACTGGCCTCGTAGCTACCATTGCCGCTAATATATTTCTCGGCACCTACGCTATAGAGATAGTAGTTGTCGCCCTTCTTCTCGATGCGAAACTGCAGATTGGGGTCGGTCAATGAGTAAGTCACTGAGCCTACCTTCTTACCATTGCTTGTGCAGAGGGTGTTGGTGAGTCCCTCCACCTCGCTGTAGAGCAAGAAGGCGCGCGCGCTGCGGATGGTGTATACCTTATCGTTGCTGAGTTCTGAGAGGTTGGTTACCTCGGCACCCGGCTCCATCACTTTGGGAGTCACGGTGATGGTCACGCTTGCTGAGAGACCTGAGCCGTCCTTGGCAGTAGCGGTGATGGTCACCTCACCCTCCTTGACGGGGATTACGAGGCCGCCCTGTACGCGTGCTACTTCGGGGTTGCTGCTTGTCCACTCGATAGCGGGGAAGGTCACACCATCGTTAGGTGTAGCAGTCACCACCAAGGTCTTGTTTACCTCTACGCTCTTCGCATCGTTCTCGGTGGTGAGTGTGATGCTCTCCACCTTATTGACAGTAGCCTTGGCGTCGATACCTTCGAAACCATAGATGCTGCTGCCAGGGAGTTTCACAGTGAGTTCGGTGTCGATATCGATTGCAGTACCTTCGGCGAGGCCTTCGAGAGCGGCCTGGTCACCGAATGCGCTACGCAGGATGATGCTGCCCTTCACGTTGGCGGGGATGTTGAGAGCCTTGCGCAAGGTGAACTTATAGGTCTGCTCAGCGTTAGCACCGTTGCGGAGTGCGAGTGACGACTTGGTGCCGTTCCATGCAGCCCAGCCGTAGACCTCGGCCTTAGAGCCTGTCCAGGGGTTACCACCTACCCAGTGTGCATCGGGGAGGACGTCGGCATTGCGCTTCTGCCAAGCGATACACTCGGCGAGATCGGCCCAAAGAGCACCGCCATTGACTGCATCCATCAAGTCGTAGTCGTTGTAGAGCTCTACCATGCCTGAACCGCAGAGGAACGCTGCGCGGAGCTCGTTGCGTACGGGGATATATTCACGGCTGTCACCTGCGGGAGGACCAAACTTGGTGAAGATGAATCCGTGGGTCATCAACGTGTTGATGGGGCAGATGGGTGAGTTGGTTACGTAGTTGCGATATACGAGTTCGTCGCGATAGGTAATCCAGTTTTCACGGTTGATGCTGTTGTCGCCCACGCGGCCATGGTCGTGCTCCTGACGCCATGTAGCGTCGGTGATCTGATACCAGAAGGGTGATGCCCAAGTACCTACTGAGGTGTTGAAGAAGATGTCTTCGCGGAGTTCTTCACGCACATACTGTTCGAGGCGGATGATACCCTCGGCATTCTCGTTGCCGGTGTCGCCACCATCGGGGCCTACAGAAGAGAACTGGCCTGAGATACCATGGAACTTGAAGAATACGTAGTTGTCGCTCCCCTACTGATAGGCTTGTGTGCCATCTTGGTTGCATACGAGGTTGAATGCAGCATCCTTGAATGCCTTGTAGTAGCGGGGGTTAGAGAGCTGCATGCCACCCTTGTCGCTCCAATAAGCACGGCGGCGATTACCGCTTGCGCCATAGCCACCTACCGGGCCGTGCCATGCACCGATGCCTGCGCCCATCTCCTTGGCCAGCTTAGACATGTCGCGCATCTCGTTGGGGAAGCTCTCGTGGAAGGTCCACTCGCCATACTTGTCCCAACCGTCGTCGATGATGAAGATTTCGGGAGATACGCCATAGCGGTCGTAGAAGTAGGTCTTCCAATGTGAAAGCACATCAAGCACGTCGTCCACCTTCGTATTGTCGAGATGCTCGCGGCCAGGATCCGCGTTGTTGCGGTTGATCTGCAACTCATACCATGTGAGGTACATGGGCATTGCACGCCAGGGCACTGCACGCTCGCGCTCTGAGTAGGCGAGGAATGAACGGCGCTTCTGGGTGTTGTGAATATTCTCGTCAGCCTCGGTTCCATCCTGAGCGATGAGACCTACTACGGCTGCTACCTTCCATGTCTCGCCAGCAGCGAGTGTGGTGTTGCGGCTCCAGCGGCCCTGGATGCCTACAACGTCGGTATTGATCACCACGCCTTCCTTGGCGGTGTAGATTTTGGTGGTGAGCGTACTTGAAGCATCTATGCTCTCGCTCTTGTTCTCTACGATGACGCGAACGGTAAATGTTCCGTCATAAGGAACGGTGAAGGTAAAGGTGTTCTTGTCGTGTTGACCACCTGAGTAGCCTTTGTGATAGTCGCTGGCTGCGATGTCGCCATTCTCAGCCAAGAGGTCGGCACCACCGAAGTTGAGGCGGTGATCGCCACTCTTATATTGTACCTTAACCTCTACCTTCTGCCCCTTCTTCAGCTCGATGTTTGTCTGCTTGTAAGCCAAGAGGTTGGGGTATGTAGCGCCAGTAGCCTCCTCGACGCGCTTCACGACATCAGCCTCTTCCTGGGTCAATTGCACCCATGAGGCGGCAGTGAGTGCTACGTCGGTCACTGTGGTGGTGAGGTTCCACTTGTCCTCCTCACCTGTAGCACCACCTACGGTGTTGTAGGCTGTAGGAGTCTCGAGACCGGCAAAGATCTTGTTGCTCATGAGCACGGCACCACGGGTGTTGCCCACCACGGCGGGTGTTGAACCGGCCTTCTTGGTGTCTACGTTGTAGATCATGGGGATTACGTTGAACATATCCACATCGTCTACGCCCTTGAGCTCCATCTCGGTGCGGAGGTAGTGTGAACCGTCGCGGAGCACGGCACGCCATACGATAGCTACTGTGCTTTCCTTGTAGGTATATTCATAGTTGGCCACGAGTGCCTTGCCTGCAAAGTGCTCGGCACCGCCGATGGCACCCTCCTTGGCTTCGAGATCTTTCATCTCGACGCTCTTGAGTGTCATCGCCGAGGCAGCCACGTTGTCGCCACTGCCGAAGGCTACGGTGAAGATTTCGGTACCAGCTACGAGGTCCATAGCCTCAGAACCTGCGAAGTAGATGGCATCGCCCAAACGCATGAATGAAGCGGCCAGTACCTTGTTGCTCAAGGTGTATACGCCATCCTCCTCAACGAGCTGGGCAGCGCCTACGGCCTCCTGCTGTGCGGGGAAGAGCACGGCATTGGTGTAAGCCACGGTAGCGGGCTGTGTGGGGAGTGTAGCGAAGTATACGGTGATGGTGCAAGCCTCATCGTCGACAACCACGGTGGCGAACTTGCCCTCGGGGGCTACCACGGTGATGTCGCCTCTGTTCACGGCACCCTCGATGGTGTACTTATCGCCATCCTTGTAGGTATTGTTGCCGATCTTGAGGGTATGTCCGTCGGGGATGCTGATGGTGTAGGTGCGCTCCACAATGGTCACCTCAGTAAAGGTGTAACGGCTACCACCGTCGCCCGCGCCATTGGTCCCATAGAGTCCCAGAGTATGGTTGCTGTCATAGGGGTTACCATTTACTCCCTGATACCAGTTCAAATATTTGCTTGTTGTTCCCGATGTGGTGTAAGGAGAGATCTGATAGAAGTCGCCACTGTAGTTGTCCACCTTGAAGTAGGCGCCATCCACTTGGGCGTCTGTCATCTTGATGAAGTCCTTGCCGTCGTTGTAGCTTGCAGCCTTGGTGTAGCTGAGCCACTTGTTGGCTGTGCGGCTGTAGATGTAGTATACGTTCTCCATGCCAGCAGAGTAGAAGGCAAATTGTCCATAGTTGGCCTCGGTCTGCGTGGGTGCAGTCAAGCCATTGGAGGTCACTCCATTACCGCTCGTCATGGTGTACACATGCTCGGGCTTTCCCTTGTCGGGCATGGTCGTCGAAGGCTCAATCTTGGCGGCCTGTACCTGAGCAACAAACAATGCGCAGAAGAGCGCACTCATCATAAGAGTCAATTTTCTCATGGTTGTTGAATGTTTTTGAGGAATTGGGTTAATAAATGTTTTTTCGTTTCTAAAGTTCTTTACGCCTGCCTATCATGCAGACGCTTGATTGCCTACAAGTCCTCCGAACTCAACATTAAACCAGTGTTCACTTCACGGCACAAGAAAAGCGTAAGGACTTGTCGTGCTCATTGTGTTAATCTTCATCCCTCCTTGAAAGTTAGCGATTTCATAACACGGAATAAAGCAAGAAACGCATTCTTGGCCCAAGGATTTCTCCCCTTAGACGCTACAAAGTTAGTAAAAAAAACACAAACATATGCAAATATGGGTCAGCAAGTTTTACTTGGACTTTTCCGAGCGAGAAGGAGAAAAAAGGGAACTTAACCTTTTCAGTACAAGACATCGTGTGGCACACGCGCATTATGCGCATATCCCGTCGTCAGAGAGTTAGGAGGGGATAGTTAGGAGTTGGGAGTGTAGGAGCAGCGTCTGCCTGCTCAAAAGGTATAGAATCTAAAAAAGGAGGCACGTCATCACGACGAGCACTCCTTCAATGACAATTTGAAAAAGTTACTATTACTTTATTACCTGCTTCTTTCCATCCACGATGCAGAGCCCTTTGGTGGGGTTGAGCACGCGACGGCCTTGGAGGTCGTAGATCATGTATGAATTATGGTTGCTGAAGGCCGAATGATTGATGCCCGTACCCGTGCGCTTGGCCTCGACGAACTCGAAGAGGCAGCCTGCGTCGTTCTTGCGGGGGCCGTTGCCATTGGTGTTATAGCCCCAGTTGATGAGGCGCGTGTCTTTGTTGGCATGCATCTGACTGGTGGTGGCATCATTGTAGAGGACATACATGCCATCGGTGTCTGACTCAGCTACGCTCCATGTCTTCTCGGGGGCTGTGGTGGCCTCGGCCATCGTGCCGGGCACGATGTACTTGCCTGAGTAGCTCACGACGTGGAAGGCGTTGTCGCCTGTCACGATAAACTGCCACAGCTGGTCGTCGCCCTCGCTCTTGGTTTCGGTGAAGCGGAAGTTGTCGGCAAGGTAGCCCCATGCACCGTTGGTCAAGGTGGGATTGTTGCGGTTCTGCTCCTTGTAGCGGATGTAGTACCACACCTGGGCCTCTTCGGTGCTGGGGACAAAAGGGAGCGCGGTCTCCTCTCCTCCCTCTTCGTCATCCTGGCCATCGAGCAGGCGGTAGAGGTCATCCACCTCGGCCATGGTGGGCTCGGCGCTCAGTGCATCGAGGGCGGTGGCCATGGCTGTCTTCACCTCGTCGCTGGCATCGGCGGTGAGGGCGGCGAAGTAGGTCTGCAGGTAGGTGCGGCGGTTCACATCGCGCTTGATGCTATAGGCACCACCGGTGATGTATTCGAGGGGGTATGCCACGTAGATGTTGTCGAAGCCGTCGTAGTTGTGCTGTCCCTCACCATTGGGGAAGTTGGTCGATACGGGGTTCGGCACTTTGCCGAAGCCTGTGAGGGTCTCCTCATAGATGAAGCCGATGCGGTCGTCGGCCTGCAGGTCCATAGAGCTGTAGGCTGATGCCTTGGTGGTCACCTCGAAGAAGCCGTTCCAGTCGATGGCGAAGTTATCCACCGTGTTGATGTCGGTCATGTCGGTGAGCTCCTTATAGAAGATGCCCACGTTGCTGCGGCCGCCTCCTGTGGGGAGCGACTGCAGGGCAAGGTACATCTCCTTGCTGTCGCTGTTGCGCTTCACGGGTACGATGAGGATCTCGCCATTGGTAGAGTTGCCACCTGCGCCATGCCCCGAGCCCTCGAAGGTGCTCTTCACGCTGGTGCCCCACTCGCCCTCGGCGGTGAGGGTGTTGCTATAGGTGTATATATTATAGATGCGGCCACCACCTACACGGCTTGAGAGGATGACGCGGCCGTCGGGCAGCTCCTCACACTTGGGCTCGTCGCCACCGGGAGCAGGGAGTGCCGATGCACCACCGAGCGCGTGCCAGGTGCGTCCGAAGTCGTCGGAGTAGATCACGCGGTTACCGTTAGGGCGGGCACACATGGCTGCATAGAGGCGATAGTACTTATCCTTCTTCACGATACGGCTCTGAAACACCTTGCCACCACCCACGAAGGCTGCTTGCATGGGGTTGCCGCTGTCGAAGAGGCTGTAGATGGGCTCTGTGACATTGACGGGAGTGCCCCAAGTGTTACCGTTGTCGGTGCTATGAATGGTGGCGATCAGGTTTGGGTTCTGGCGGGTAGTCTCGCCACGTCCATAGACGGTGCAACCCGCTACGGCGATGATGAGTACCTCGCTGCTGGTGCGGTCGGCCACGATGGCGGGGTCGCCAAAGGCGGTCTCGAAGATGTTGCGCTCGGCAGACTCCTCGCCCGTGCCATCGGCCACGAGGATCATGTCGCTCCAAGTGTCACCATTATCGTCGCTGGTGCGACACACCACGTCGACCTCACCGTAGCCAGGGTCGGTACCGCACACGAGGCGTGCGGCAGCGGTGATGAGG
Source organism: Bacteroidaceae bacterium (assembly GCA_045661085.1). GTDB lineage: Bacteria > Bacteroidota > Bacteroidia > Bacteroidales > Bacteroidaceae > UBA1189. Next base: position 3,630 of record JAZRFA010000058.1, on the reverse strand, counting down.
CGGCCATTGCTGGCTGTAGTGATGCCGGGGATACGGTAGGGAGGAGTCAAATTGTTAGGGTCAATCTTACTGGTGTTGTAGAGGTCCTGCTTCACGATGAGGGGCTTCACACCCGAGAGCGTGATGGTAGTGCCCTCGATGGTGATGCGTGCACCGTCTCTGAGCTCGTTGCTGAGCATGGCTGCCGAGAGTTGGTCTTCAGTGATGGTTCCGTCAACGATGAAGAAGCCACCGTTGAAAGCCTTCTGCTCGGTGGTGCCATTGTTGTAGATGACGTAGCCGTCGGCATGGTCGACGATGACTTCGTAGATGGTCTTGCCCTCGACGCTCACAGGCTCGAAACGCCACAGGTTGTCATCGGCCGTGGCGGGACCCGAGGCCCAGGTGGTGAGGTGTTCGGTGCCACCTACCATATAGGAACTGTTGTTGGCCGAGCAGTTGAGTGCCGCATCGAAGTAGTAGTAGGTCGTGCCGCCATTCTCGAGGGTGCTGGCGATGGTGAGCTGCGAGTATGAACCCATCAGCGAAGCATAGGTGCCACCAGCCACGATGGGGTTGCCGTCGCCATTCTTGATGGCTACCTTGCCACCACCGAGTGAGGTAATCTTCCAGATACCGCCATTGGTGCTGACCATAGCGTCGGACTGCAGGGTGAGGCGGTTACCGTTGCCGGTGTGGGTAGCATCGTTGTAGAGGTGCTCCTTGCGGGCAGTGGCCTTGCTTATCATGTGGTAGTAGCCTGTGGCGATGGTGGGAGGCTCGGGCACCTCGACCTCCACGCCATTGAGGAAGTTCTCCAGGTCGTTGACGAGGGCTGCACAGTTCTGACCTGCGATAGAGCCCTGGAAGCGACCCAGCAGCACGTCGAGCTTGTAGCTCTTGTCGGCATCGGCGGCATACTCCTCGCGCAGGATCTGTATCTTCTCATACTGGTGGATACCCTCGATGAGGCGCTCGAAGCGGATGCTGGAGCGCTTGCCGGGATAGTAGCAGTAGGTGGCGCCCGAGCCGGACTTGCGGAAACGGCTGTCGGTCAAGGGGTGCTCGTCCCAGTTCATCCATGCCCAGTGCAGGTAGCCGTCGAGGTTCATCTTGGCGGCATAGATGGGCAGGAAGGCTGCCTCGGCAGGGTATGAGTTGGTGTAGATGTTGGGCTCGGCATTGGCACAGCTGGTGTAGAAGGTGCTCACCCAACCCTTGGCCTTGCGCTCGGCAAGCTGGGCAGCAGTGAAGCGACCCTCCTGGCCGAGCTGCACGCACTTGTCATAAAGGATGTCGCAAAGCGAACCGTGATAGTTGCCCGCCAAGGCCATCTTGAAGCCGAGGCCATTGGCAATCTCGTAGGCTTTGAGCATGGCAGCCTCACCGCGCTCGTCTACGGCGATGACGGCCTTCTCAAACCAACCCTTCTGCTGCAGATGGGCCTTGAAGGCGGTGAGGAACGAGGTCCACAGTTCGCGGTACTCGGCAGAGTCATACGATGTAGAGAGGTTCTTGTAGCTCTCGTTCGCCTCGTCCCAGTAGCGGAAGCTCATGTCCCAGGGCAGCATAGAGAAGCAGTTGATCTGCTTGTTGATGCCATATTCGTTGCAAAGTTCAACGTACTTGTCGAAGATGGTGTAGTCGTATGCCCAAGTGCCGTCAGTCTTCTTGGTGGTCTGCACCATAGGGTCGAAGAGGTCGTGGGTCTGCTCGCCCCAAGGCTCATAGAAGAGGATGGCCGACACCACACGCTGGCCGGCACGGCCCAAGGCCTGCAGGTAGGGGCGCAGGGCCTCGATGTGCTCGTCGCTCCAGCGCTCCACACCATAGTAGCGGCTCACGGCATAGGGCTGCTGCCAGAAGTCGAGGTGGAACTTCTGCTCTGCCACGGTGGGCAACGAGTGGCTGTCCACCACGATGGTCAGGGCAAGGCTCTTCACCACGTCGCCCGCCTCGTTCACTACCTCAAGGGCAGTGGTATACTCGCCAGCCTCCACATCGCGGGGCACCTCGATGGTGCACCACACGGGGCGGGTCTCCATAGCAGGCACAGCATGGGGCTTGTCCTGGTCGATGACATCGGCCACGAGCCATGTGCCCCAGTTCATGGGATGGTTGCCGCATGATACATAGTCGTCGGTAATCACATAGTTCACGAAGCGTGCATCGCCCGCCTCGGTGATGCCGGTGGCCTTGCCGCCCTTCTTCCACTCGGTCATGCGCACGCTGAGGGTGCCCTGGTCGCTCTTGCTGTAGAGCACGGCCTGGATACCCGCACGCTCGCCCTTCCATGCGCGGAGGGTAGCCTCAGTCTGCTGCTCGTGAGTGGGAGCTTCGTGCAGCTTGTAATGTATGTCGCGTGAGCCCCATGTGGCGATGAGTCCGTCGGGCAGGGCGTTCCACGCCGCAGCGTCGGGGGTAGTACCCACGCGGGGTTCGGCATGCTCGTCGATGGGGTATTCGCTGAGCTCGTCACCGCTGGCAATGCCCGAGATCTCGAGGGTCACGTCGATGATGGAGCCGCCATCGCTGATGAAGTTGGCATAGTCGCCTGTGGGGTCGATGCAGTTCCACATCACGGCAAAGCGCATGCGGTAGAGCGAGCCTACCTCAAGACCTTCGGGCACGCGGAACGAGCCGGGAGCCAGCAAGTCGCCGCTCACATTGAGGCTGGCGCTGTTCCACCCCGAGTTGCCGTTGCCACCCTTGTCGTAGAGCGACCAGCACATGAGCTCGTTGCCCTCACCCTTGGTGTAGGGGCCATCGCCCAAGATATTCACGTCGAACTGCTTGTTGTCGTTCCAGTCCACAAACACGTAGCCGTGCATCCAAGCGCCATTGATCTCGATCAAGGGAGTGATGGTCTCACCACTCTTCACTTGGAACACTACGCCATTCTTTGTCAAGTCAAAGTAGGCTGGGCAGCGGGGTGCCGATGCGATATCGCGATACACCTGCTGGTCGCCACGTACATTGCTCACACCCACAAGCTTGGGGTAGTGCGTGCCGTGGGTCACGTTGACATCCGCGCCATACTTCACGCTGTAGTCGCTCTGCGCCTGAGCACGAGCAACAAAAGCCACTGACATCACCAGAAAGCAATATAGGCTTCGCAAGATTGATTGTCGTTTCATTTTGTGTTTATGAGATTAAATAGTTTGATAATTCATTTACACAAAGGTACGAAATCCTTCACACTATTACAATTTTTTCTTCGACTTTTATTTTTTCGTTTCATCATTCACGGCGCAAAGATAGCCCTACGTTGTTCCATAACGTGGGACAGGAAATGATTTTTTTAGGAAAAGATATGTGCAATAGGACAAAAGACATAAGACAATAAATATACGCTCTGTCTCCCGATAGCGAAAATAGTGTGTAGTAAAAACTCTTATTTTTGTATTAGATATACTACGTATATATAATACTTAAATAAGCCCCTATATATAAGGGTATACCAAGGGTGATACAGCGCAGGGTAATTGTCCTATGTCTTATGTCTTACTCGCCTTTTCCTGAATAGGGTTTACACCAATTAGCCTATTTCGTAAGTAGTCATACTGAATAATTTGACAAATATAACTAAAAAACTTTACACATTCCTGCAAATGTTTACATATCCCTACTGAAGTTTACATTCAGCCTGAA
>JAZRFA010000057.1:0-6723 GCA_045661085.1 Bacteroidaceae bacterium | reverse complement strand
ACCTGACGCTCGATGGCCTCGGGGTAATACATCGGCTTTGCAGTGAGCGTGGCGTGGCCGAGCACATCGGAAATCTTCTCCTCAGCGCCACTGAGCTTCATCTCGGCCAACAGGGTACGTTTAGCATGGGCAGTAAGGCGGTAGCGTGTGGTGTCGACGATACCATCTTCGGAACGATGTTCGACGAGATTAGCCTCCATAAGTCGATGCTCGCCGCAACGCAGTTTGCTCTTGGCCTTATTGAAGGTGCTCTTCTCACTGAAAGCACACTCCATCTGACTGAATCGGATATCGTTGTCGTCCTTGTTGATGAGTAGGTGACATAGGAGCACAAGCAATATGAGATCGTCATCGTCGAGATAAAGTTCCTTGATCTGCTGTACGAAACCTATCTGTGGATTGTCCTCGAACACTTGCTCCATCTCCTCCAGCATATCGGCTGGCGACACTGCATCATTGTCAAGGTCATCGTAGAGCATGTTGAGATATTCAAATAGCTCCGTGCAGTCGAGTCCTTTGCGTATAGGAAGAGCATAGGCCTCGTTGCGCTTGAGGGCCTTGATGACGGGCTGGAGTACATCGAATGAATCTTCATCTCTGACATCACGGTAACGGATGAGACGACGGTGCACGAGAGCATCGATGTCGGAAGCATAGCTAAGCACGCGGATATTACTGATGTCGAGGTGGCGAGCGATGTCACTAAAGTCAATTCGGCGCGGACCATTGTCCATGCAGATACAAAAAAGCACCGCCTGCTGCTCGGTGATGCCGTAACTATCGGTAAGTACGCCTATCTCGGGAGAAGCAGCGAGGAGGAAGTCGTTGCTCATCTTGCTATCCTTGGATAATTCCACTACACGCTCGATAGCTTCGAGCAGGGTGGGCTGTTTTTTAGTTGTTTTTTTACCTCTAGAATGTTTGGTTTGGGTGGGTTTGTTGTCTTGCATATTATTTATCAGAAAAAAAATGATAACATAATATAGAAAGACGTGAAAAAAAATTCAAAAAATGAGGGAACTTTTTTTCAAAACAAGGTTATTAGATTTACCTATTCTCTACATTCGTTCGTTGTAATTTGGCTTTTCGCTCGCCTTGCACTGTTTTAGTCTTTTGCTTGCAAAATACAGAAATTAGGCTGCGGCTCGGAAAAACACAAAACAAGTTTTGGCTTTTCGCTCGCCTTGCACTAATTTTGCAGATTCAAAAAGAAAAAGCGATAGATGATATACCCGAACAATTTCGAACAGAAGATAGGTTTCGACCAAGTGCGCCACATCGTCAGCGGCCGCTGCCTTAGTACCTTGGGAAAAGATAAGGTAGACGAGATGCAGTTCGCGACCGACAGCGATGAGGTGGCCCGCCTACTCGACGAGGTCACTGAGTTTGTACGCATCATCCAAGAGGAGGACGATTTTCCTAGCCAGCATTTCTTCGACGTGCGTCCAGCACTGCACCGTGCCAGCATCGTGGGTATGTATATGGACGAGGGTGAACTCTTCGACCTGCGCCGTTCGCTCGACACGATAAATCAGATTGTACGGTTCTTCTACAGAGACGAGGAGGATGAGACAAGCAAATACCCCAATCTGGAGGCTTTAGCCGCAGAGGTGCACACTTTCCCCACCCTCACCCGCCGCATCGATGGCATCGTCAACAAGTTCGGAAAGATTAAAGACAACGCGTCGCCAACCCTTGCAGGCATACGCCGCGAGTTGGCTGCCACCACGGGCAGCATATCGCGCACGCTCAACTCCATACTGCGTTCGGCACAGGCCGAAGGTATCGTTGACAAGGATGTAAACCCTACTGTACGCGACGGCCGACTGGTAATCCCCGTGGTACCCGCACTGAAACGCCGCATCAAGGGTATCGTGCATGATGAGTCGGCCACTGGTAAAACGGTTTTCATAGAACCCGCCGAGGTGGTAGAGGCCAATAACCGCATACGCGAGCTCGAGGCCGAGGAACGCCGCGAGGTGATACGCATCCTCACCGAGTTCACCGATGAGGTGCGCCCACAGATTCCCGACATATTGGAGTCCTACTCCTTCCTTGCCGAGATAGACTTTATCCGTGCCAAGGCACTCACGGCCATCGACATGGATGCCCTGCGCCCCGAGCTGTGCGACCACCCACACATCGACTGGGTAGAGGCCGAGCACCCCTTGCTGCGCATCACCCTGGCCAAGCATGGCAAGAAGGTGGTACCGCTCGAAATCAAGCTGAGCAACGAACAGAGGATACTCATCATATCGGGTCCGAATGCCGGTGGTAAATCGGTGTGTCTGAAGACCGTAGGCCTCCTGCAATATATGCTGCAGTGCGGCATGCTCATACCTCTGAAGCGGGCGAGCCGTGCCGTCATCTTCCGCAGCATCTTCATCCACATCGGCGACGAGCAGAGCATCGAAGACGACCTCAGCACCTACAGCAGCCACCTGCTCAATATGAAGAATATGATGCGCGAGGCCAATGGCGAGAGCCTCATCCTCATCGACGAGTTTGGTAGCGGCACCGAGCCCCTCATCGGAGGTGCCATCGCCGAGGCCGTGCTACGCCGATTCAACGCCAAGCAGGCCTATGGCGTCATCACCACACACTACTCCAACCTGAAGCAGTTTGCCGACAGCCACGAGGGCGTAGTCAACGGCGCCATGCTCTACGACCGCCACCTGATGCAGGCCCTCTACCAGCTACAGATAGGCAACCCGGGCAGCTCATTTGCCGTGGAGATAGCCCGCAAGATTGGTCTCCCCGAGGAGGTCATCGCCGATGCCTCAGAGATTGTGGGTAGCGAATACATCCAGTCGGACAAGTACCTGCAGGACATCGTACGCGACAAGCGCTACTGGGAGACCAAACGCCAGAACATCCGTCAGAAGGAGAAACAGCTCGAAGGCCTCATCGCCCAATACGAAGGCGAGATGGAGGACCTCAAGAAGTCGCGCAAGACGGTCATCCGCGAAGCCAAGGAGGAGATGAAGCAGCTCCTACAGGAGTCGAACGCCCGCATCGAGAACACCATACGCACCATCAAGGAGGCACAAGCCGAGAAGGAGCAGACGCGCCAAGCCCGCCAAGAGCTTGCCGAGTGGCGCGAAGCCGTGACCGACAATACGGCCGACGAATACGAGGCACGCATCCAACGCAAGATGGAGCAGCTCAAGGCGCGGCAGGAGCGTAAGAAAGAGAAGAAGAAGACCCACCCCAACCCCTCCCTCTATGGAGGGGCTTCACAGACATCGCAGAGCCCTCTCCCCATAAAGGGGGAGATGTCTGAAGGACAGAGGGGGGCTCTTTCTGTGGGAGATTTGGTACGCATCAAAGGGCAGCAAGCCATCGGCACCATTGAGCAAATAAACGGGAAGAATGCTACCGTGACCTTCGGCATGATGCGCACCGTGACCAAACTTTCCAAGCTGGAGCTCTCGACACAAGAGGCCGCACGCCAACAGGAGGCAGAGCGACCACGTGCCTACACCTTCCTGAGCAAGGAGACACAAGAGGATATCTCGGAGCGCCGCCTGCACTTCAAACAGGATATCGACGTGCGTGGCATGCGTGGCGAGGAGGCCCTGCAAGCCGTGACCTACTACATCGACGATGCCGTGCTGCTCAGCATGCCCCGAGTGCGCATATTGCACGGCACGGGCAATGGCATCCTGCGCACCCTCATCCGCCAATACCTGCAAGCCAATCCCGCCGTAGCAAGCTGCCGCGACGAACACGTGCAATTTGGTGGGGCTGGCATCACAATCGTAGAATTGCATTAAAGGCAAAGACACACAGAATACAACAGCCACGAAAGTCATACGACGCACACGAAATGTTTGTCTTCGAAGTATAACGTCAAAGATATTTTATATTCATTGTGAAATATTCAAGTAAGCTTGGCAATATTTCACACGTTTTATATATCTTTGCGACTTGTAAGCAGCAAAAAAAAATGAAAATGCTGCACAATATAATAGGTATTAATTATAAACACAATACAGACTATGTATACTGTAGTAAGCAAACAACAGTTCTCTGAGAAGGTATTCAAACTTGAGATTACTGCTCCCCTCATTGCGCGTTCACGCAAGGCGGGTCACTTCGTTATAGTACGCCTTGGCGAGAAGGGCGAGCGCGTGCCCCTCACCATTGCCGGTACCGATATCGAGAAGGGCACCATCACCCTCGTCATCCAGAAGGTGGGTCACTCATCTACTCAGATCTGCGACCTCAACGTGGGCGACCAGATTGCCGACATCGTAGGTCCCTTGGGTCAGGCTACACACATCGAGAACTTCGGCACCGTAGTATGTGCCGGTGGTGGTGTAGGTGTGGCTCCCATGCTCCCCATCATCCAGGCCTTGAAGGCAGCTGGTAACCGCGTCATCTCTGTGCTCGCTGGTCGTTCCAAGGACCTTATCATCTTGGAAGATGAGGTGCGCCAAAGCTCTGACGAGGTAGTAATCATGACCGACGACGGCTCATATGGCAACAAGGGTCTTGTGACCGAGGGTATCGAGAGCATCATCCAGCGCGAAAAGGTGGACAAGTGTTTCGCCATCGGCCCTGCCATCATGATGAAGTTTGTGTGCTTGCTCACCAAGAAATATGAAATCCCCACCGACGTGTCGCTCAACACCATCATGGTAGACGGTACCGGTATGTGCGGTGCTTGCCGTATCACCGTAGGCGGTAAGACCAAGTTTGTGTGTGTCGACGGCCCCGAGTTTGACGGTCACCAGGTCGACTTCGACGAGATGCTCAAGCGTATGGGTGCCTTCAAGGACATCGAGGTTACCGAGATGGAGAAGCCCGAGCATACACACCCCGTTGTCGAGGAGCACACCGTGTGTGCTGCCACAGGAGAGAGCATCGACAGGTCTGCTACTCCCGTCGACATCGACCGCAACAGCGAGTGGCGCGAGGCACTGCGCAAGAGCATGAAGGCCAAGGAGCGCACCCAGATCGAGCGTTGCGAGATGCCCGAGCTCGAGCCCAGCTATCGCCGTCACAAATTGCGTGAGGAGGTCAACCAAGGCCTCACCATGGAGCAGGCGCTCACCGAAGCCAAGCGTTGCCTCGACTGTGCTAACCCCACCTGTATGGAGGGTTGCCCCGTGGGTATCAATATCCCCTCATTTGTGAAGAATATCGAGCGTGGCGAGATTCTCGAAGCAGCCCGCGTGCTCAAGCTCACCTCGGCACTCCCCGCCGTGTGTGGTCGTGTATGTCCGCAGGAGAAGCAGTGCGAGAGCCGCTGCATGCACCTCAAGATGGGTCACAAGCCCGTGGCCATCGGTTATCTCGAGCGTTTCGCCGCCGACTATGAGCGCGAGAGCGGCAAGGCAGCCAAGCCCGCCGTGGCTCCTGCCAACGGCATCAAGGTGGCCGTCGTGGGTTCAGGCCCCGCAGGCCTCTCCTTCGCTGGCGACATGGCCAAGCAGGGCTTCGACGTGACCGTCTTCGAGGCATTGCACGAGATTGGTGGCGTGCTCAAGTATGGTATCCCCGAGTTCCGCTTGCCCAACCACATTGTAGACGTCGAGATCGAGGGTCTCCGCCAGATGGGCGTACACTTCGAGAAGGACTGCATCATCGGTAAGACCATCACCGTAGAGCAACTCGAGGCCGAGGGCTACAAGGGCGTATTCATCGCTTCGGGTGCCGGCCTGCCCAACTTCATGAACATCCCCGGTGAGAACAGCACCGGTATCTTCTCATCCAACGAGTACCTCACCCGCGTGAACCTCATGGATGCTTCGAACCCCGAAACCGACACCCCCGTCATCTTCGGTAAGCGCGTAGCCGTCATCGGTGGTGGCAACACCGCCATGGACTCTGTGCGCACCGCCCTGCGCCTCGGTGCCGAGCGTGCCATGATCATCTATCGCCGCAGCGAGGAGGAGATGCCCGCCCGTCTCGAAGAGGTGAAGCACGCCAAGGAGGAGGGCGTAGAGTTCCTCACCCTGCACAACCCCATCGAGTACATCGCCGACGAGAAGGGTCGCGTGAAGCAGGTTGTACTGCAGAAGATGGAGCTTGGCGAGCCCGATGCCAGCGGTCGCCGCAGCCCCGTGGCTATCCCCGGTGCTACTGAGACCATCGACATCGATATGGCCATCGTCGCCGTAGGTGTATCGCCCAACCCCATCGTGCCCACCTCGGTGAAGGGTCTCGAGCTCGGCCGTAAGAACACCATTGCCGTGAACGATGACATGCAGTCAAACATCCCCACCATCTATGCCGGTGGCGACATCGTGCGTGGTGGTGCCACCGTAATCCTCGCCATGGGCGACGGACGTCATGCCGCAGCAGCCATGGCCAAGAGACTCAAAGGAGAGTAATAGTAAAGATGCTCTTGCAATAGCAAGAAACGGCTGAACACAATAAAGCGAGGCGCCAAGGGATGACAAAGTTTCAAAAACATCCCTCGAGCGCTTCGCTTCGTTATGTATTGTAGGTATGTCCCTACATTACATACGGAAGGTACCTATCCTCAATTGCTCCGCGATGGCACGGTAATCCTTGCCGCTGGCACCGAGGAACATTACTTTCTTGCCAATCTTCTTGCACTCTACACGGGCACTGCCCTCATACAATAGAATTTTATTGTCCTTGTCGATGGTGATGAGGATGCACTCATTACTCTTAGAAATGAGTGAAAGCAATCCGCTCTGGCTATCGGCAAGTTCGATGGATTGATACACCAAGTCATAGTGCTTGCCA
>JAZRFA010000056.1:0-9136 GCA_045661085.1 Bacteroidaceae bacterium | reverse complement strand
CTTGAGAAGAGGGGCGGGGGAGGAATCATCTGCTTGCGCGAGAAGAAGCGATAGGCAAGCCACCAGTTGAAGATAGTAATGCCAAGAAAAACGACATTGGCAATGAGAACCAAGATTTTCATAACATAATGGCCTGTCTCAAACCATAGTTCAGGAAGTTTGTTGAAGCATTCGCATTCAAGTAAAATAGGAGAAAGTTTTACAAGTAACCATACTCCCAACAAAGTTACCACCAAACCAACGAGTAAAGTCTTTACCACAGCACCCTTGCGCCAGATGCATCCACCAAGAACAAAGAACGAATGTATTCCCAAAATGGAAAGAGTAAGAAAGGCCACTGCCATATATCCCAGATAATGGTTAAATCCGACGATGGTATAGAGACCATCTTTGTCTCCCCAAACAATACCGCCTTCTTCATATATGGCAAAGAATGGATCTCCCAAGTTGGACATTACTTGCGGAAAGGCAAACCTGTAGAGTTCCCCAACGTATTCGTCATCAAACGCTGGAAGGATAAGCATTCTCATCACATCGGAAAGAAAGAGAGCAACAAAAGCCATGATGAAAACGGCAACAATCGCAATAAGAACGCGTGAGAGGAACTTCTCGAGATTGGTAGCCGGCAACATTAAATAATTCATCGCCTTCCCCTTGGTTTTCATTACAAGGCTAATCTCCGAAACAGCACAACATAAAGCCAAGGCCAAGACTGAAAAGAAGAATGCGGTCACTGTATCAGTAAAGTTGCGATAAATATCAACTCCTTCTATCATTTTTGAAAACTGCAAATAGTCGGCGGCTTGAGCCAACTGAAAGCCCGAGAGAGCCACAAACATAATGAAGAACGCGCTGATATAGCGCCAGCGATGCTCCACCAAGTCACACTTCAGCACGGCGGCGAAGCGTGCGAAACTAAATTTATTATTGATTGTATTCATTGTTATTGACTTTTAATTAATCACCGTTTTTATTCTTTAGTCAACATGATTTCACAGATAAAACAGATTATTATACATCGCTATCGCTCGTATACCATCCGGATGGCAGCACAAGCAAAGCGAGTGCTAAAACAGTGAAATCTGTGTCATCGCGTTGAAAAACAAAAAATATACAGTTGATAATATTATCTTTTAAACAATACTGCAAACTTATCCCGTTCAGCCAACACACCATTGAAGAGCAGTTCGAGGTTCAATCGGCTCTCCTCGTCGAACTCATTAGGCAGGATGACACTGTTGCCAGCTACAGAAGGTTGCACGAAGAGCGCCGCGTCGGTAGGCTTCGAGATGGGCTGCTCAGTGAAGAGCAGGCGACGGCAAATCTCGTCACTCGACGCATTGAGCAGCACTTGAGAGCCATCGATGATGACGATATGGTCGAGCAAGCTATCAATGTCGCGCACCTGATGGGTAGAGATGATGATGGTCTTGTCATCGGTCATGTTGCTGGCGATGAGTCGGCGAAACTCGCTCTTCGAGGGGATGTCGAGTCCGTTCGTCGGCTCGTCCATCACGAGCAGCGAAGTGTTGGTGGCTAAGGCATAGCACATGAAGGCCTTCTTCTGCTGACCCATGGAGAGGTTGTTGAACACCACGCTGTCATCGAGCCCGAACATCTCGAGGTTATTCTGCAACTGCTCGTAACTGAAGCGGGGATAGAATCCCGCATGCAGCGCGGCGTACCGCTTGATGCTCATCTTGGGCAGCTCAAACTCCTCGGGCACGATGAACATATCGCTCAATGTGGAGGGCAAACGCTTCTGCACATCCTCGCCCTTGTAGAGCACACTACCCTGCTGCGGACGCAACAGACCTGTCAAGAGATAGAGCAGTGTACTCTTGCCCGTACCATTCAGTCCGAGCAATCCGTACACTGCACCCTTCTCAAAACTCAACGAAAAATCGTTGAAAACCTTACAGCCATTACCGCTGTAAGAAAACGCTAAATCACTAATCTTTAACATACTCACATCATTTAATCGTTATACATTTTGCTTATCCTACGTGTACTACCTTAATAGTACACTGCAAATGTACGGCTTTTTATTAAATATACAATACTTCCGTTAAAAATTAACACTTATTTATACTAAAGAAAACATTTCCCACCCGGCAGCACGGACATCTCATTTTTTTATCGTACCTTCGCGTGAAGATACGTAACGACAGTTTATTGATTCAAATATGAAAAGATTCCTTATGACCTTTGCAGCCGGTGTGCTGCTTGCGCTCGGAGCACAGGCTACCGAGGAGATTACCATCCGCAAAATGACGAATGGTGAGTATAGTGCCCATGGCGTGGGCGGTATGCGCTCGATGAACGACGGTGAGCACTATATGATGATTGGTGGCGGCAACAGCTGCATCGTACGCTACGCCTTCAAGACGGGCGAGGTGGTGGACACACTGTTCTCGGTGAACAACACCCGCGGATGCGACTTCAAGCGCTTCGACGGATACATTATGTCACCCGCCGAGGACCGCATCCTCATACAGACGAAGACCAACTACATCTACCGCCACTCGTTCACGGCAGAATACTACATCTATGATGTGCGCAACAAGACGATGGTACCCCTCTCGGCAGGAGGACCGCAACAGGTGCCCTCCTTCTCTCCCGACGGCAAGATGATCGCCTTCGTACGCGACAACAACATCCATCTGGTGAAGCTGATGTTCAACAACAGCGAGTCGCAGGTGACTACTGACGGCAAGTTCAACGAGGTGCTCAACGGCATCCCCGACTGGGTATACGAGGAGGAGTTCACCATGAGCAAGTGCTATGAGTTCAGTGCCGACAGCAAGATGATTGCCTACGTAAAGAGCGTAGAGAGCCACGTGCCCTCATTCTCTTTCGCTATGTATAAGGGTATGGCACCCAGCTACGAGGCCAATGCCCTCTACCCCGGTGCTTATACCTATAAATACCCCATGCCTGGTGTAGACAACTCGAAGGTGAGCGTACACACCTACGACATCAAGTCAATGGTGACTCGCAAGGTAGACCTGCAAATTGACGAGGAGGACTATATCCCCCGCATACACTTCACCTCAGACCCCGAGAAGCTCGCCATCATCACCTTGAACCGCCATCAGAGCCGTATGGATATGTATATGGCCAATCCGCGCTCAACCGTGTGCAAGCTCGTGTTGCGTGAAGAATCGCCTACCTATATCAATGAGGCTACCTACCAGAATATCCACTTCTACAACGACGGCTTCATCCTGCAGAGCCAGCGTAACAACTACAACCACCTGTACCAATACGCACTCAACGGTGTGCTCCAGAAACAACTCACCGATGGGCAGTATGAGGTGACCGCCTTCTACGGACGTGATGAGAAGACGGGCGACCTCTACTACCAGAGCAACGAGCCCAGTCCCCTGCGCCGCGCCATCTACCGCCAGGACAAAAAGGGCAAGAAGACTCGCCTCACTCCCGAGACGGGTACCAGCAGCGCCACCTTCAGCAAGAACCTGCAATACTTCGTACACACCCACTCAGACCTCCGCACCCCTAACGTCATCACCATAGAGAACGTAAAGGGCAAGGTGCTGAAGACCCTCGTAGACAATAAGGCCTTGGCCGAGAAGATAAACCAGCCCGGTATGCCCATCAAGGAATTCTTCCAATTCACCACTTCTAATGGCGATGTGCTGAATGGTTGGATGGTAAGACCCGCCACCCTCGACACACAAAAGTCGACCAAGCACCCTGTCATCATGTACCAGTATAGTGGCCCCGGCTCACAGGAGGTGCTCGACAGCTGGCGCTCGGGCTTCTATGGCGGATTGGTATGGGAGTCATTCCTCGCCCAGCAAGGCTATGTAGTGGTATGTGTCGATGGTCGCGGAACGGGTAGTCGCGGTGCGGAGTTCAAGAACTGCACCTACCTGGAGCTCGGCTTGCGCGAGAGCACCGACCAGGTGGAGACAGCCAAGTACCTCGCCACCCTACCCTATGTCGATGCCAACCGCATCGGTATCTGGGGATGGAGCTTTGGTGGTTACAACACCTTGATGTCTATGTCGACTGGCGAGTCCGTCTTCAAGGCCGGTATTGCCGTAGCTCCTCCCACCGACTGGCGTTTCTATGACTCGGTATACACAGAGCGCTTCATGCGCACACCGCAAGAGAATGGCGACAACTATAACAAGACCTCAGCCATCACACGCGCCAAGAACCTCAACGGCAGCCTGCTCCTCATGCACGGCATGGCCGATGACAATGTGCACGTGCGCAACAGCATGGAATACTCAGAGGCGTTGGTGCAGGCCGATAAGCAGTTCGACATGCATTACTACACCAACCGCAACCACAGCATCTATGGCGGCAACACCCGCTACCACATCTTCACCAAGATGTTCAACTTCTGGGAAGAGAAACTGAAATAAGCAACACTGCAAACACAACAAACAAATAGAGGTGCCATCTTCACGATAGCACCTCTATTGTTTTATGAGAAATCTCTGTTTAGCGCTTCTCCAGCGATACTACTGCAACACCTGCGGCATCGAGGAAATAAAGCTTGTCACCATCGACCTTGAAGTCAACCACCTGACCCAAAGCGGGGAGCAAGGCGTCCTCGATGGTCATATCGGCACACATCTTGCGCGTGCTACCCATAGCAGCAAACATAGGTTCCTCGGGATTAACCTCAGCAGGAAGAGCACCAGTCAGCTGATTGCATCCCGTGCATCCATAAACCAACTGCTCCGCCACATTGAAGCCCATAAAAGCACCCACAGAATCGGGAACCTCCATTTCTCCTACAGAAACTACACTCCACTCACCATTGAGAGGCTCGAAGCTCTTCTTCTCGGCACAACTTGCCATCACGAGTATGGCCATTGCCGAAACAAACAATCCAAATACTTTCTTCATCTTGTCATCTTTTGGGGTTAATACGTTTTATTAAACGCTGCGAAGTTAAGAATATTTTCCGTAAATAGCAAAATAGAGGTGCCATCGGCCGGGCATACGCTTTTTTTTTATACTTTTGTAAATCCAACAAAACTGATTATGACACAGAGAATCGACCTCTTCACTCCACGCATCGACGACACAGCCCTGCTGAGCGAATCTGCCACATGCTCCGTTATCAAGAACACGCATCATATAGAGACCGAGACACCGTTCATTCCCCTTGAGCGTAATCTCTCAACAAAGACGTTGAGTCGTATAGCAGAACAGTGTACGACCGATTACCTGCTCCTATACACACACAACGGAGACCTTCGGATAGGCTATCGCGCTATAGATCGCATGCTGCGCACAGCCATAGAGAGCAGTGCCGACTGGGTGTATAGCCACCGCCACGTGGTGAAGCAGGGAGAGACTCTTGCCGTACCCACCAACGAGTACCAAGAGGGCAGCGTGAGAGACGACTTTGACTTCGGTCCACTGGTGCTCATACGCACCGAAGCCGTGCGAGAGTTCCTCGCCACCAATCCCGAAGAGATGAACCACGCCGCGCTCTACCAGCTTCGCCTCCATATCAGCCGTATGGGCAGATTGGTGCACATCAACGAATACCTCTATACCGAGCACGAACAGGACACGCGCACCTCGGGTGAGAAGCAGTTCGACTACGTCGACCCACGCAACCGACTGATACAAGTCGAAATGGAACGTGCCTGCACCACACACCTCAAAGAGGTGGGAGCATTCGTAGACTACCGCACCTTGCAGACTATAGACACCGAGGCGGGCGACTTCCCCTACGAGGCCACCGTCATCATCCCCGTGAAGAACCGTGCCAAGACCATCGGTGATGCCGTACGCTCGGTACTGGAGCAGAAGACCGACTTCCCCTTCAACCTCATCGTGGTGGACAACCACTCTACTGATGGTACTACAGAGATTCTATCTCAATTATCAATTATCAATTGTCAATTATCAATTGTAACTCCCGAGCGCACCGACCTTGGCATCGGAGGATGTTGGGACCTCGCCATACGCCACCCCCAGTGCGGACGCTATGCCGTGCAGCTCGATAGCGACGACCTCTATAGCGACCCTCACACACTGCAACGCATCGTCGACACCTTCCGTCGCGAACGCTGCGCCATGGTGGTAGGTAGCTACCGCCTGTGCAACTTTGCCTTAGAGACCTTGCCTCCTGGCATCATCGACCACCGCGAGTGGACCGAGGAGAATGGTATGAACAACGCTCTGCGCATCAATGGGCTCGGTGCTCCGCGTGCCTTCTACACACCCGTCATCCGCGAAATAGGCTTCCCCAACGTAAGCTATGGCGAAGACTATGCCGTGGGCATTGCCATCAGTCGACAATATAGATTGGGACGTATCTACGAACCCATCTACCTCTGCCGCCGCTGGGAGGGCAACAGCGACGCCGCCCTCTCGCCCGAACGCGTGGCCGCACACAATCACTACAAGGACAGCCTGCGCACCCAGGAGATACGCGCAAGAAAGACACGATAAGCGACGAGAGTCACAGACAACAAGAAGTAGCGGTCACCGCTACTTCTTATGCAATAAGCGCAGCCTACTGCCCACTCCGCTCAGTTTCGTAATAATGAAACTCCAATATCCGTATGGAGATACTGAAGTTTCAGCATAGAGAAACTGCAATATCTATATAGAGAAACTGGAGTTTCACTTCATAAAACGAAACGAAACTAACATAGCCTTGTGGCAACTCGAGAAAAAGCATTAACTTTGTAGTCCCCAACCCTAAACAAAATCCCCTATGGCCGATAACTATTTGGAGAAGAAGATGGAGGAGTACCGCTCACGCAGTGCAGCTCCCAAGCGCCCATCAACGGTATCACTAAACCGACTATTGCTGCTCAACCGCAGTCACCGTGGGTATGACCAGCGCCGTGTGGTATCCATAGAGGAACTGCGCCGCATCGTCAGCGTCAATACCCGCATTCCCTCGGCACGCAACCAGCAGTGCCTGCGCTTCCGTATGGTGACCACCGAGGAGGCACACCTCGTGTTGCCCCACATCAAGCTCGGCAGCGCACTACCCGAACTGCACCTGCCCATTGAGGGTACTGAGCCACAAGCGTTCATCATCGTGTGCAGCACCATAGAGGAGAACAAGTGGGTGGACATGGACCTGGGCATCTCAGCACAGAGTATGCTGCTCAAGGCCACCGAGATGGGTCTCAACGGCATCTGCATCGGAGCCTTTAACGCGCAGGCCATCACCGAGGCATTCGCCCTTCCCTATGCTCCCCTACTCCTCATTGCCATAGGCAAAGGAGCCGAGGAGATACGCCTCACTGAAATATCTACTGAGGAGAGCCACACCTATTACCGCACCGAGGGCGTGCACTACGTGCCCAAGGTAAAACTGGACGACTTGATAATTTAAAATAAAAGTGGAAAGATGAAGGTTGCGAATGGGCTGTTAGCTATTGGCTATTAGCTGTTAATCATTAGCTGTTAATCATTAGCACACTAAACTCTAAACACCAAACACTAAACCAAATGAAGACTCTCCTCATCGCCATCGGCAAGACCGACAACAAATACCTCACCGCAGCCACGGACGACTACCTTGGCCGTGCCAACCACTACGCCCCCATCGAGATGAAGGTCATCCCCGACATACGTGATGTGAAAAACCTGTCGCAAGAGCAACAGAAGGTGCGCGAAGGCGAGCTCATACTGAAGCAATTGCAGCCAGGCGACCATGTTATCCTCCTCGACGAGGGCGGCAAGGAGTTCACTTCCGTAGGATTTGCCGACTGGCTGCAACAGCGCATGAACACCGTACCCAAACGATTGGTGTTCGTCATCGGTGGTCCCTATGGATTCTCCGATGCGGTGTATGCCGCTGCACAGGGCAAGATATCGCTCTCGCGCATGACCTTCTCACACCAGATGGTACGCGTCATCTTTGCCGAGCAGTTTTATCGGGCACTATCGATACTGAACAACCTGCCCTATCATCATGTATAGATTGTTTAGTGTTTAGAGTTTAGAGTAACAGCCGGAAAACAAGACTGCGAAACCCACTCTACACACTACACCTCAAAAACTAAACAAAGAGCCAAAATAAAATAGGCTTCACCGAGGTGAAGCCTATTTTATCTTAACTTGTTTGCTTACAAATTACTTCGCAGCGATTACGCGAGCCATCTCACAAACCTTGTTTGAGTAACCCCACTCGTTGTCGTACCAAGATACAACCTTAGCGAAGTTAGCATCGAGAGAGATACCAGCCTTAGCGTCGAAGATTGAAGTGTTAGAGCAGCCACGGAAGTCTGTAGAAACTACAGCATCCTCTGTGTAGCCGAGGATACCCTTCAACTCGCCCTCTGAAGCCTCCTTCATAGCAGCGCAGATCTCAGCCATTGTAGCCTCCTTCTCCAATACTACTGTAAGGTCAACAACAGAAACGTCAGAAGTTGGAACGCGGAACGCCATACCTGTGAGCTTGCCGTTGAGAACAGGGAGAACCTTACCTACTGCCTTAGCAGCACCTGTTGAAGATGGGATGATGTTCTCGAGGATACCACGACCACCTCTCCAGTCTTTCTTTGAAGGACCGTCAACAGTCTTCTGAGTAGCTGTAGCAGCGTGTACTGTAGTCATCAAACCCTTAACGATACCGAACTTGTCGTTCAACACCTTAGCGATAGGAGCCAAGCAGTTTGTTGTACAAGAAGCGTTAGAGATGATGTCCTGACCAGCGTATGTAGTGTGGTTAACACCGTATACGAACATTGGAGTGCTGTCCTTTGAAGGAGCTGACATAATAACCTTCTTTGCACCAGCGGTGATGTGCTTGCGAGCGGTCTCGTCGGTGAGGAAGAAACCAGTAGACTCAACTACTACCTCTGCACCTACCTCGTCCCACTTCAAGTTAGCAGGATCCATCTCAGCTGTCAAACGGATCTTGTTACCGTTAACTACCAAGTAGTTGCCCTCTACCTCGATTGTACCGTCGAACTGACCGTGTACAGAGTCGTAACGCAACATGTATGCCAAGTAATCAGCATCGAGAAGGTCGTTGATACCTACAACCTGAATGTCGTTAGCGAAGTTCTTCACTGCTGCACGGAACACCATACGGCCGATACGACCGAAACCGTTAATACCAAGTTTAATCATTTCTTTAAAATTTAATTAAAACGTTTATAATTAAAAAAAA
>JAZRFA010000055.1:0-3779 GCA_045661085.1 Bacteroidaceae bacterium | reverse complement strand
AAGAGCCGACATCTCTGATGCAATGTCGGGCAATACGAAGAGGGTGGGGTCAGCCGCATTACCGGTGATGAGCTCGATACCCTTGTCGGTGAGGTCTACGCTGTTCATCTTCTCGTCGATGACGAAGTAGAGCACGTCGGTAGCCTCGGGCATGCGGCGGTTGTTCTGCTCCATATAGATGGCCTCGGTCTTGAGCATGCCGGTCTTGATGCCGGGCTCAGAGAGGAACTTGATGAGGGGCTTGTTCTTGGGCAGTGCCTTATGGCTGCGGAAGAGGGCGAGGAATCCGGCCTCTACCTCCTCCTTGTTTTCTGAATAGATGAGCTTCTTGGCCTCGGCAAGGAGCTGGGTGGCAAGGCGCTTCTGTGCCTCTACGAGACGCTCCACGAGGGGGCGCAGCTCGTCGAACAGCTGGTCGCTCTTCTTGGGTACGGGACCTGAGATGATAAGCGGTGTACGGGCATCGTCGATAAGTACCGAGTCTACCTCGTCCACGATAGCGTAGTTGTGACGGCGTTGCACGAGGTCAGAAGGCGATGACGCCATATTGTCGCGCAAGTAGTCGAAGCCGAACTCATTGTTCGTACCGAAGGTAATGTCGGCAAGGTAGGCTTGGCGACGAGCCTCTGAGTTGGGCTGATGCTTGTCGATGCAGTCCACTGTGAGGCCGTGGAACTGGTAGAGCGGACCCATCCACTCGGAGTCACGCTTGGCGAGGTAGTCGTTCACGGTAACGACGTGTACACCATTGCCTGTGAGGGCGTTGAGGAATACGGGCAGGGTAGCCACGAGGGTCTTACCCTCACCGGTAGCCATCTCGGCAATCTTGCCCTTGTGCAGTACCACACCACCGAAGAGCTGCACGTCGTAGTGCACCATGTTCCAGATGGTCTCGTTGCCACCTGCCTCCCAATGGTTCTTGTAGATGGCCTTATCGCCCTCGATGCGCACGAAGTCCTTTGTGGCAGCGAGGGTGCGGTCCATATCAGTAGCTGTCACCTCCACCTCCTCGTTTTCGGCAAAGCGGCGGGCAGTTTCCTTCACGATAGCGAATGTCTCGGGCAGTATCTCGTCGAGTACCATCTCGTACTTGTCCAGCACGGCAGTCTCCAGCTTGTCTATTTCATTGAAGAGCTGTTCGCGCTCCTCGATCTCTGTCTCCTCAACCTTAGCTTTCAGCTCGGCAATCTTGGCATTCTCTACCACGGCTGATTGCTTGATGCGCTCTTTCAGTTCTTGCGTCTTGGCACGCAGTTCGTCGTTGGTCAACTTTACTATGGCGGGGTAGGCTTGTTTCACCTTCTCCACCCAAGGCTGTATCTCTCGCATATCGCGTGTGTTTTTGTTACCAAACAACTTACCTATAAATTCGTTAAATCCCATATATTTGTTTTTAGTTTATATTTTCGTCTATGTGTTCTGTGCAACAATAGTGCCAACGGACAGAAATACTTGAATGTTTGCATTTTTGTCACAAAAGTTGACATTCCTTCGCATTAAAATGCAAAATTAGTGCAAGGCGAACGAAAAGACAAATTTATTTGGATATTTTCGCCCGAATATCTCATTATGGTATCATGCCTATAGCAAGTTGCGTAATGGATTTGGTAATAAACGAAATGTCTCGGAAAGATCAAAGGCTTTCCGAGACATTTTTCGTTTCGTAGATAATTTACTTGAACCAATCTACCAACTTATCTTTAGCGTAGAAATAATATATGGCCAAGCCTACCCATGAGCAGAAAAGTACCAATACTGAGCTGATCACTTTACCCACCATGTTAATAGGCATCTTGAGAATCTCCAATACAGCCTTGACTGCAAGTACCACGCCAACAATCCAAATCAAAAAACTAATCATAACTTTTTCTTCTGAAATGTTTAACAATCTTTAAATTGATAGCTGGATACATCCAGCTATCAATACTATTTATCTGTAAGTTCAATCAATACTCCATCTTGCTCATGCGAACGTATGAAGCATAGCGCTTCTTGGCCATCTCCTCGCAAGCATTGAAGAGGTCTTCAGCCTCGGTGGGATATTGCTTCATAACCGAAGCGAAACGCACCTCACCCTTGAGGAAGTCTTGGAATCCTTCCCACTGGGGCTCCTTAGAGTCGAGAGTGAACGGATTCTTACCCTCAGCCTCGAGTGCGGGGTTGAAGCGCCAGAGGTGCCAGTAACCGCAAGCTACTGCAGCAGCTTCCTCTGCCTGTGCTTTACCCATACCCTTCTTCAAACCGTGGTTGATACAGGGAGCGTAAGCGATGATGATTGAGGGACCGGGATAAGCCTCCGCCTCACGGATAGCCTTGAGGCACTGGCTCTGGTCAGCACCCATAGCTACCTGTGCTACGTATACATAGCCGTAGGTAGTAGCAATCATACCGAGGTCTTTCTTGCGAACGCGCTTACCTGAAGCAGCAAACTTGGCGATAGCACCGAGCGGAGTAGCCTTTGATGACTGACCACCGGTATTAGAGTACACCTCTGTATCGAGCACGAGGATGTTCACATCTTCACCCGAAGCGATCACGTGGTCGAGACCGCCGTAACCGATATCGTATGAAGCACCGTCACCACCAATGATCCACTGTGAACGCTTCACGAGGTAGTGGCTGAGCTCCTTGAGCTGAGCACATACGGGGCAACCAGCAGCTGCACTTGCCTCGATGTGGGGCAGCAATGCTGCGGCAGCAGCCTTAGAGGCGTCTGCATCGTCCTGGCCGGCAATCCAAGCCTGTGCAGCCTCCTTATACTCGGCAGATACCTTGTCGCTGGCAATCATCTCTTCCAAGAGAGCCTGCACGCGAGCCTTCATCTTCTTGTTGGCAAGCACCATACCGAGACCAAACTCGCAGAAGTCCTCGAAGAGTGAGTTAGCCCATGCGGGACCCTGACCCTTCTCATTGGTTGTATAAGGTGTTGAGGGGATTGAACCTGAGTAGATTGATGAGCAACCAGTAGCGTTAGCCACCATCTGGCGGTCACCATAGAGCTGAGAGATGAGCTTCACGTAAGGTGTCTCACCGCAACCAGAACATGCGCCAGAGAATTGGAAGAGCGGAGTGGCGAACTGTGAGTTCTTGGGGTTAGACTTGATGTCTACGAGGTCTTGCTTGCTCTTCACGTTCTTCACGCAGTAGTCCCAGTTAGCCGCCTCCTTGAGTTCGCCTTCGAGGGGGACCATCTTGAGGGCAGGACCACCGAGCTTGGGATTGCCGGGACATACGTCAGCACAGTTGCCGCAACCGAGACAGTCCATCACACCCACCTGGATGCGGAACTTCATGCCCTTCATCGCAGCGGGAGCCTTCATATCGATCATGTCGCCGTTTACGCCTGCTGCTTCAGCATCGTCCATCACGAAGGGACGGATACATGCGTGAGGACAAACGAAGGCACACTTGTTACACTGGATACACTTCTCTGCATCCCATACAGGTACGAAGGGAGCTACACCGCGCTTCTCATAAGCCGATGTGCCCTGAGGCCATGTACCATCCTCGTAACCCTTGAAGGCCGATACGGGGAGCAGGTCACCATTCTGTGCATTGATGGGGCGCACCACTTCGTTGATGAATGCGGGGTCATCGTTAGCCACCTTCTCATCAGCGGGGAGGTTGCTCCAAGCTGCATCCACAACCAATTCCTTGTACTCGCCACCGCGGTCTACGGCTGCGTAGTTCTTGTTCACGACATCCTCACCCTTCTTACCGTATGACTTCACGATGAACTTCTTCATCTGCTCGATAGCCAAGTCAACGGGAATCACCTC
>JAZRFA010000054.1:0-13928 GCA_045661085.1 Bacteroidaceae bacterium | reverse complement strand
ATATCGCTCACAACACTCTCGATGATTGCATCGCCAAGGTATTCGAGGCGCTCATTATCTTTCTTCTGTTCCTGTGGACGATAGTGATTGAGCGAGCGGTGTATCAGTGCCTCACGATATACTGCGATGTTGCGAGGGTAAAAGCCAAGTATTTTGCGCAAGCGGCGTGCGAAAGCCTTATCTTTGCAATAGACGAAGTAGTGTATGTAATCGATAAATGAATCTATATGCACGGGGATGAAGGATAAGTGTATATATGGTGGATACAAAAAAAGCCGTATAATCGGAAGGGCCCAATTACTACGACTTTTTATAGTACTATCGTGGTACTTCGATTACTTCACGTTGTTGGTGATGTAGTCGATAGCATCCTGTACGGTAGAAATCTTTTCAGCCTGATCATCAGGAATAGAAGTACCAAATTCCTTCTCCAACTCCATGATCAATTCTACGGTATCCAAAGAATCAGCACCGAGGTCGTTAGTGAAACTTGCGTTGGGAGTCACTTCTGACTCATCTACACCGAGCTTGTCTACGATGATAGCCTTTACTCTTGCTTCAATTTCTGACATAATAAAACGTTTTTATAAATGAATAATTAACTTAAAGCGATGCAAAGGAAATAAACTTTCCGTTTCTCTCCAAATATTTTGTCCACATTTCATCATCCGATGCACTTTTTTTTCACCCCTGCGCAAAACAATATCTTTAAAACAAAAGTTTATTACGTGACAAACCTTTACCTAAATTGGATTGTCCTATTAGGATGATAAGGATTTTTCTTCTATCTTTGTGGCATCCTTAAGTTCAAACAATGTATAATCTGTTTGTGATATGGTACAGATACGTTGCATTAATAATGGATTAACTAAGCAGTTTGCACCAGGGGTCAATCTGCAGGAAGTATACGATGCCTTTGCGCTTGACATGCCTTATGGTGCTGTGAGTGCTCGAGTAAACAATAAGGTCGAGGGGCTTTCATTCAAGATATACAACCACAAAGATGTGGAGTTTCTCGACATCACCTCCGACTCAGGCATGCGCACCTATGTTCGGTCGTTGTTCTTTGTGCTCACCAAAGCTATAGGTGATCTGTATCCTGATGGAGAGGTCATCATTGAGCACCCCATTTCTAAGGGTTATTTCTGTAGTCTTCGCATTGGGCGACCTGTTACTGCTGCTGATGTTGATGATATCAAGCTACGTATGCAGGAAATCATTGCAGCAGATATGCCCATACACCGCATCAACTGCCCCACAGACGAAGCTATCAAAACCTTTGATTGCGCAGGGCGTACCGATGTAACAACTTTGCTCGAAACCACGGGGAAATTATACTCCTTCTATTATAAGTTGGATGGTAAGGTTGACTTCTTCTATGGAAGTCTGCTCACCTCTACCAGAAAGATTCATCTATTTGAACTTCAACAGTATCATGATGGGCTGCTTCTGCGTGTTCCCAGTCGTGAGAACCCCGATATATTGGAAGAGATTGTGCGCCAAGATAAAATGCTCAGCGTATTCAGCGAGCACCACCATTGGCAAGAGATTTTGGGCATAAGCACCGTCGGTGATTTCAATACTGCTTGCTGTAAAGGGCATGCCACAGACCTCATCAATGTTGCTGAGGCGCTCCAAGAAAAGCGCATTGCCGGCATTGCCGACGACATTCACCACCGAGGGGCACGCATCGTGCTCATCTCTGGCCCTTCTTCTTCGGGTAAGACAACATTCAGCAAGCGCCTGTCGGTGCAACTGATGACCAATGGGTTGCATCCTGTGGCTCTTTCACTCGATGACTATTTTGTCGATCGCGAGCACACTCCGCTTGACGAGGAGGGTAATTACGATTTCGAGTCACTCTATGCTGTAGACCTCCCCTTCTTCAATGCGCAGCTCAATGCACTACTCAACGGGGAGGAAGTGCAGCTCACCAAATTTGATTTCACTACAGGAAAGCGCCTTCTCACCGACCGCAAGTTACGTATCAATGAGCATACGGTGCTTATCATCGAAGGCATCCATGCCCTTAACTCTGAACTTACGCAACACATTGCTGATGCGGACAAGTACAAGGTATATGTATCGGCGCTCACCTCTATCATGCTCGACAAGCACAATTATATACCCACCACCGACAATCGCTTGCTGCGACGCATATTGCGTGACTACAAGTATCGCGGCTACTCGGCAGAGGATACCATTTCGCGTTGGCCAAGCGTGCGTAAGGGTGAAGACAAATGGATATTCCCCTATCAGGAGAACGCTGATGCAATGTTCAACTCGGCATTGTTGTTCGAGCTTGCAGTGCTCAAGAGCCACCTTATCCCCATCCTTGAGCGGGTGAAAGAGAACCGTCCCGAGCATAGTGAAGCCTATCGCCTACGTAAGTTCTTACAGTACTTCGAATCGGTTCCTGATAATGATTTGCCCCCCACATCCCTACTGCGTGAGTTCTTGGGTGGCAGCAGCTTTGAATATTAAACAATGAAAGGTAAAAACATACAGATACAAACACAAGGGCAGCAGATGCTGCAGACCCAGAACCTCTCTCCCCTACAGGTCCTGATAGCCCGCCTACTCGGGCTCACCACCGTGGAGATGGAGGAGCGGGTACGTGGAGAAATCATTGATAACCCCGCCCTTGAAGCCTCAACGCGCGAAGACTCGGCAGAGATGGACGATGGGGACAATGAAGAATACTCTGACACCAGCAGCGAGGACCTCATCGCCGGTGATTATAGTAGTGAGGACGACATCCCCGACTACAAGCTCAATGCACTGCCGCAGAGCACAGAGCAACAGGTGTTTCAGTATGCCGATATACCTACATCCTACGATTTCCTCTTGGGTCAGCTCCACGAGCAGAGCCTCACTGAGGAACAAGAGGCCATTGGTGAATACCTCATTGGTTCTCTCGACGAAGACGGACTGCTGCACAAGTCTCTTCTGACTATTGCCGATGAATTGGCCATTTATCATGGCATCGATGCCGATGAATCTGCCATAGAGGAGGTGTTGCGTTGCATACAGACGTTTGACCCTGCAGGCATTGGAGGCCGCAATTTACAGGAATGCCTACTCCTACAGCTTGAGCGTAAAGCCACCACTCCACTTATCGACCAGCAGCGACAGATACTTACACTCTGCTACGATGAGTTCACCCATAAACGTTGGGACAAGATGGAGCAAAAGCTCGGCTGGACACCTGAGGAGATAAGCGCCACTGTTGCCGAATTGGTCAAGCTGAACCCTCGCCCGGGAGCTGCACTTGGAGAAAGCATAGAGCGCAGCACTGCACAGATTGTTCCTGACTTTACCATAGAGGTGTTTGATGACAACATCAGCCTGAGCCTCAATAACCAGAACATTCCCCAGCTACGCGTAAGCAACGAATTCATTCAAATGCTCGATGAGCAGGCCGCCTCAACTCATGCCGACAGCCGCAATGCAGCGCAATTCCTCCGTCAAAAGATAGAGTCGGCCCGCGAGTTCATCCATGCCATACAGCAGCGCGAGCAGACCCTCATCCGCACGATGGAGGCCATCATTGCCCTACAACGCCCATTCTTCCTCGATGGCGATGAATCGCTCTTGCGCCCACTCATCCTCAAGGATGTGGCTGAGGTCACAGGGTATGACATCTCCACCATCTCACGCGCCACCATCAGCAAATACGTGCAAACCCCCTTCGGCATCTTCCCACTACGCTACTTTTTCAGCGATGGAATCGCCAATTCTGAAGGTGAAGAGGTGTCTATAAAGGAGGTTCATAATATCATCAAGGAGCTTGTCGACGAAGAAGACAAGACCAGCCCCCTCACCGATGAGCAACTTGTCACGGCACTCGCTCAACGTGGCTTCAAGATAGCACGCCGCACGATAGCCAAGTATCGAGAGCAACTGCACATCCCTGTTGCTCGTATGCGAAAGTAAAAGACCACGATTTTTCGCACCTGAGAAAAATTTTTATCGCAGGTAAGAAAGATTTTGCTCGCAGGTGCGACATCCTTTTTTCGCACCTAAGACGTTCATCGTCAGAACTCAAAGCCCATGCTGAAGTATAGTCCGACCTGGTGATATAGGTCATTCCAATGGGTACACAGCATAATGGGGCCTATGGTGGTGTCGTAAGAGAGTTGCAGCCCTATGCCCCATATGCTTTGGTTTGATGCACTGGCACGCAAGGCATTGGTACTGTATGCATAGTTGGCCATGATGGTGGCGTATACATCGGCAATAAGGCGCTGGCGAACTCCCACGCTGGGGAGTATCAGATAGGGATTCACAAACTCGCACCCTTTGATACCCACAAAGGGTAGTTGCTGACGCAGGTAGCGGTGGGGCAAGTATCCTCCTAAGACATTGGCATATACCTGTGGAATGTTTTCGCCCCAAAGGAGGCGGGTGTGGAATGCTGTTAGCAGGGCGGTGCTATTAGTTAAAGGTATGATTGCAGAGGCATCGGCCTGCAGTGCCCAAAAGTTGCTACCCAGCGTAGCCTTGTCCTTTATGTTATAGGCAGCCTCCAAGCCATATGCGTAGCCCCGAGTGGGAGTATAGGCCGCATCATAGAGTTCATTCTTCCATGAGGCATACAGCGTTGTATAAGACTGGCGCGGGGCATAGCCCATATAGTTCTGTACCCAATAGTTGTCGTAGCGGATTCCCATACGCAGGTCAAAAGCAAGCGATAGCAGATGAGAGAGGTAGAGGTCGGTACCACAGAAGTGATAACAAAAGGAGTCGTTCCTCTTTCCGTAAGGGGTGGCAATATCTGTATACCCATATCTGACGGCAAGATTCGCTTGAGGCATATCTGACTTGGAGTAGGCAAGTCGTGCCGATAGCCATGGATGAAGGCTCATCCGCGTGGTAAGGTCAAACCGAAGTCTCGGCAAGTCATGTCGGTTGGCACCAATGCGTAGCAATGCCGCAGCACCCTCTTCGGAGTCGAAGCGCATCCCAAGTGCCACTTGATTCATGGGTGCAGTGGCCACACTTTGTTCCACCCCACTCTCCTCGCGAGAGGAGACATTGTTTGCCTTTAAGGATCTGTCATCCATTTTCCCTACCTTGCACATGGTATCCAATACTGCTACCCGCTTCACCGAATCCAATTGTGGCTTGCTCAGTAGGGCCGTACTGTAGCCAATATCAATCAAGTGGCGTAGGTTCACCGTGTCAAAGCCCATCACGGGGAAGTGCTTCACTTGTGGGCGGATGAGTATGTCGGTATCATCTACGTTCTGTTCGTGGAGGTCACTTCCTAAGGTGCCTATGAGTCGTTCGAAAATGGAGGCAAAGGATTGCAGCGCGCGAGCATCGATATGGGCCGAGTTGACCTCTACGCCAATGACAATATCGGCACCCATCTCACGAGCCACATTCACGGGATAATTGTTTACCACACCCCCATCGACCAGTACCTGATTGCCTCCGTAGACTGGGTAGAAGACTCCAGGGATGGACATACTTGCCCGTATCGACTCAGCCAATTGCCCTTCACGAAGCACCACCTCCTTTCCCGTCACCAAATCGGTGGCCACACAGGCAAACGAATGGGGAAGAGTGTCGTATGACATCGAGTCGGCATAGGCTGAGGTGAGTTGTTCGAAAATGTGCATCAGGTTATTTCCATCGATGAGGCCAGGGCGCGCCAGCACTTTAGGAAAAGTCTGCAAGCTGGTACGTCGCACCTTGATGCCCGCATCGCGATAAAGCGCCGAATTCTCGGTGAAAACGCCCTTTTCGTAAGGAATACTTATCTGATAGCGTTTCTTTGCCATGCGCAGCTCATAGGGCTGGTGCAGACGTGGGAGGTCGTTGCTCAGCAGCATCTTCCAGTCCTGCGCCATCATCAGCGAATCCATTTCGTCGGCCGTATAGCCTGTGGCATACAATGCCCCTACGATAGCCCCCATACTTGTGCCCACTACATAGTCGATGGGGAGTTGCATTTCCTCAATCAGGCGTATCACTCCCACATGGGCAGCTCCACGCGCACCTCCACCACTCAGCACCAACCCTATCTTGGGGCGTGTGGACATGCTATCAGCGCCATTCCACGCAGGGAATGCAGATGTGCAAAGGCAAAGAGCTATCACTATCAGCAGCGGTCTTTTCATCGTTTGGCATATTGCGCTTCGATAACGTATGTGATATATCAATTGTTTTTTGTATCTTCGTACCGTTTTCTGGAAAAACCATGTATCGTCGACTGCTGTATATATTCATCTTGTTTGGACTTTCGCTGACCAACCTCTCGGCCCAATCGCAACAGAAGGTCGTAGAAAAGCGATTGAAGGCATATTTCCGTGCCTACGAGTCTGCGGAGGTGAATGTCGGCACCTGCAAATTGGTGCGTTTCCAACTCAACTCAAAGAAACGTACACTCACCGTCTACGCCAATGCCAACTTCGCCTACCAGCCACTGCGCCCCGAGACTACGGAAAAGATATACAGCGACCTGCGCAAGGTGCTCCCAGGCCCCGTCAACTACTATAAAATCACAATCATGGTGGGCGACAAGAGCATCGACGACCTCATACCCAACATCTACCGAAAAGAGAAGGACGCGACACGCCTATGGGGCAAGACGACACACGTAGGAGCTCCGTGGGTGAGCAATGCCTCGCGCCCCTATGCCATCAGCGAAGGACTGGAAGGAAGGCACCTTGCCGTCACTCCTAGCCACGGGCGCTACTACAAGAACGACGAGATATGCTGGAAGTGGCAACGCCCCTCGCTCTATTGCACACGTGAGGACCTGTTGGCACAATCATTCGTTATCCCCTACCTCACTCCGATGTTGGAGAATGCCGGTGCCGTGGTGTTCAGTGCCCGCGAACGAGACCGACAGCCTCACAACATTATTATTGACAATGATGCCGATGATGACTGCGGCCTATACGTCGAGGAGAAGCATCGCAAGACCAAATGGGAAACGGGTGCCGTGGGATTTGCTGCTCCCAAGGAAGTATTACATCATGGCGAGAACCCCTTCCGTGAGGGAACTAGTCGCATACTATCTACTGCTGGTCACGAGAAGAGCACCGAGGGCGCTGCGCTTTGGATTCCCCATATCCCCGAGCGCGGTCACTATGCTGTGTATGTAACCTATCAGACCTACCCGACAAGCGTTCCCGATGCAGAGTATGTAGTGCTGCACGCTGGAGGCACCACACGCATTAAGGTCAATCAGCAGATGGGTGGTGGTACGTGGGTATATCTGGGCACCTTTGAATTCGAACAGGGCCAACGCGATGACCAGATGGTGATTCTCACCAACCAAAGCAATCAAACGGGTGTGGTGAGTGCCGATGCCGTCCGCTTCGGCGGTGGCAGTGCCATCATCAGCCGTGGAGCCTCTGACACCATACACACCAGTCGCATGCCCCGCTACTATGAGGGTGCGCGGTATCATTCGCAATGGGCAGGATTCCCCGTAGAGCGCTATGCTAACTACAATGGCGAGAAAGACTATGCCGAAGACATCAATAGCCGTTCCTTTGTCGCCAACTATCTGCTCGGAGGCTCGGCATATTGCCCCGATAGCATAGGGTTCCGCGTGCCCGTAGAGCTTGCCTTCGGCCTTCACACCGATGCAGGCATCCGCGAAGATGATACCACGGTGGGTACCCTCGGCATCTACACCACGGGCTACAATGATGGCAAGTTGGGCAATGGCCTGTTGTCCCGCCACACCTCGCGCGACCTGGCCGACATGGTGCAGACCTACATTACCCAGGAGACAGGTCTTACGCGCCGTGCCCTATGGGACAAGAACTACAGCGAATCGCGCCTCCCCGATGTGCCCTCGTGCATCATCGAGTTGCTCTCGCACCAGAACTTTGCCGATATGCGCTATGCTCACGACCCGCACTTCAAGTTCATCGCCTCGCGAGCTATATATAAAGGAATATTGCACTATACGGCCGAGATGCACGGCACCGAGTATACCATCCAGCCGCTACCCGTACACGCCTTTGCCATCAACTTCGTCGATACCGACAAGGTGCGCCTCTCGTGGCGACCCACCGAGGATAGTCGAGAGCCCACGGCGATGCCCGAGGGTTATGTGCTCTACACGCGCACCGACGACCGAGGGTGGGACAACGGGCAACGCATCAGCACCACCGCGTGTGACATCACCTTGGAGCCAGGGCGCATGTATAGCTTCAAGATTACTGCTATCAATCGCGGTGGCGAGAGCTTCCCTTCCGAGGTGCTCTCTGCACATGTTGCCTCAGAGCCCAAGGGGAGAGTGTTGGTGGTGAATGGCTTCCAGCGTGTAGATGGCCCTGCCGTAGTGAACACGGCCGAGCGTGCAGGCTTCGACCTCCTTGCCGACCCAGGTGTCCCCTACATCGGCACCACCGCCTATGCAGGATTGCAATATGAGTTTGACCGTGAAATGACAGGCTATTACGATGAGGCGCTACAGATGGGTGCCAGTGGTACAGAGCTTGAAGGCACCTATGTGGCAGGCAACACGATGGACTATGCCTCGGTGCACGGAGCATCGATAAAGAGTGCAGGCTATAGCTTTGTGTCCTGTTCGCGCCAAGCCTTCGAGGAGGGCACTGTGAAGCCACAGGGTTTCGACGTGGTGGACGTCTTCATGGGATTGCAACGCCATACGGACTATTCGCTCGTGCCACACCCCGCATACCTCTGTGTTACTCCGGCAATGTATGCCATCCTTAATCACTATACCAAGCAGGGTGGGGCGCTGCTGATGAGTGGCTCCTACCTTGGCGAAGAGAGCCTCACCCACGCACCTACGAAGGCATTGCTCAACAATGTCCTGCATGCCGAGGAGGACGGACACATCACCAATTGGAGTGAGCAGAGGATCTATGGGCTTGGCACTACCCTTGAGATACCCCGTTGGATTAACCCCGAGCACTATGCCGTGACCCGTCCCGAGGTGTTTGTGCCCAGAGGCGATGCGTTCACTCCCCTTGCCTATGAGCAGAGCCACCATAGTGCCGCAGTAGCCTATAGCGGCGCTTATCGCTCATTCCTCATGGGCTTTCCCTTCGAATCCATCCGTAGCGCTCGCGACCGCGATTCAGTGATGGCCTCCATACTTGATTTCCTTACAAGGAAACAATAAAAAAGATAAGGAGATAATATAGCAGTTTACCCAGAGGTTCTTGTCATCCTGAACGCGGGAAATACATAGATTGGGTAAACAGCTATATTACTGCCAAAAGGTAATCCTCCACAAATTCTGTGGTATAAAGAAACGGCAGGTGTGTCCTGCCGTAACTGAACTTTATATTTACTTCAAGATATGTTTTGCCAGCATCCTTTGCAATGCCTTGACATCAACGTTGCGCTTGAATTCTTTTTTCAAAGGCTCGTGCATACCCTTAATCCATAGCTTCATTTCGCAATCATCGTCAAAAGTACCTCCCGTCTCCACACTGAATTGGTCGATCGAACGGTATGGAATGGAACGATACTCTCTTTTGCTACCGGTGACACCCTGAACATTCAGCATTATCAAGCGCTTGTTTGTGAACACCCATTTATCACGGAATATGCGGAATGCCGCTTCGATTTCTTCCCCATCGACGAGAATCTCACCAAATTCTTTTCTTAGTTCCTCAACGTCTACCTCTGTAGCATTGCCAAATAGATTGTTAAGTAATGACATGATTTTAACTATTTTATAATATAATTATCTGTTCACACACTCTGTCCCTTTGATGCGAAATACTTCCAAAGCGGAGCAGCCATCAGGGCTTGGCGGATTTCGTCATTCTCAAGCAGGGCTCTGACCTCTGCTTCGGAGAGCAGGTGCACGGTAATATCCTCTGTAGATTCAAGGTGTTGGGTAGAGATGCACTCCACATCCGTTGCCAAAAAGCTATAGGTGAGGTTGGTCGAGGTGCTTGGGTTGGGGCTCACGGTCATCCACAATTGCCACTCTCCTCCCCCATATCCAGTCTCCTCATACAGTTCGCGACGCGCACTCTCCATCGGGTCTTCGCCCTCTTCACACACTCCGGCAGACAGTTCATAGCGCGTCTCGCCCAATCCGTGGCGGTATTGGCGTATCATCACGAACTCACCCTCCTTGGTGATGGCAATAACATTAACCCAATCGGGATACTCCAGTATGTAGTACTCCTTGTTCTCCACTCCCGTAGGCAGCTTCACATGATCGCGCCTTGCCGTGAGCCAGGGACGCTGTATGAGGTATTCGGAAGACAATATCTCCCATTTACGTTCATCGGTATTCGGTGTTGTAGATGATGTTTTCATATGCTTTTGTGTCTACTATACCGCAAAGGTAACTAAATATTTTACGAAAGTGAAGAACTGTAAATGAATTTGGTTCAGTGAAAAAATACACACGGAATGATTACTTTTGTGGTATAAACAAAACTATCGAATATGAAAAAGACCGACGAAAGCCTTGATACTGGTAAGGAACTTGGCGAGCGCCAATCACAATGATAGCTTTTCCCTTAAACAGGTTTTCCTCAATACGCTGTTGCAATGTACGGACCTGTTATTTCCATTTTGATTTATGGAGCAAAAATAATTAAAACACTCCTAATCCAAAATATCTTGCATATTTTTCGGATTACAATCCAAAATATCTTGTACATTTTCGGATTAGCCGCTAATAATATACAATTTTTAAAGTTTGATATACCGGAGGTGGAACTATAAAGAATTTCTTTAGGGGAACATATACATATATACACTTTTGCAAGGCTTTTCGAGGCCTTGCAAAAACTTTTTCAAGCTGATGAAAATTTATTTTCAACAAAGCGAAAAACTTTTTTCAACGAAGCGAAAATATTTTTTCAGTTGCTACAAAGAAAGTGCCGAATGAAGAACTTTAGGGAATTATTATTCGTTTGCTTCTCTTGCATGTATTGCCTTGCGCTGGGTTAAAGCTGTCGTAGGTAGTCATTTCATGAGGATCTTCTGATACTAAAACAACTATATTGCCTGTTGAGGTTGTATCAACTTTTACCGCTTCGTCTTTCCGTAGTCGAAAGATAATAGGCATCGTCATCTGCACATTTACCCTCTTGCCCTTATATGCACCTGGTCGCCAATAAGGCATATTGTTCACTACGCGCAAGGCCTCCTTGTCGAGGAACTTGTGAGCGGATTTCACCACCCTTGCATCAGACACTCGCCCCTCCTTGGTGACTACAAACTGTACGATTACGCGCCCCTGTATGCCCGCATCTCGACAAGCGTCAGGGTATCTAATGTTTTTCCGAAGGTAGTCTGATAGTTCTATCTTGCCATCGTTAAAGACAGGCATTATCTCGGGCTTCGTATGAATGAAATAACCCTCCTCATGTGGTGTGACACGGTACCCCATGGTTCCGTCTGAAGTCGTGCTCACCACTTCCTCATATTGTGCCGAAGAGGGGTCCTCCTCAAGGTATAGTTCAAACTTGTTTTCGTTAGCATAAATACCCGTCACAAAACGAGATTTATTATATACGACCTTTGCCTTCCCATCCTTAATGGCAATGATGGTAGTCAAGGTTTCTCCACAACCATACGTGAAACCCTCAAGCAAGAGGGCAGCTGCATCGTTTGCCAACGGATACACTAGGCAATGCCCCTTATATGTGGCATGCTCACCAATCAAGTCCAAAATCTGACTGAATGGCGTTCCGCTGCTATCTATAGAATCGCGCAACCATGTCTGCCCCTCCTTGAATAAAGGGTCGCCTATCCAAGCATTATCATCTGCAAACTCTAAAATCTGCTTGCCACCATGATATAATCTGATGACGCGGAAGTCGCCAGCCTCATCCTCCCAACTTTTATAGTTCAAAACGTGTAGTTCGTATTTCTCCGAGTCTACCTCAAAAGTTGTAATACCTACTGGCTCATAAGGCTTTATACCCTGATCTTCGAACTCGACGTTTCGTTCGGTAAACTTTTCATTTACGACTATTTCACCATTCTCATCGAAGGAGAAGACACTCTCTACCTTGATTTGCGCGACTGCTTGCACGCAGCATAGAAGACTAAGGATGACTAGATGGATTAGTTTCATTGGAAAATATTTCTTATACTAGTTTATTCGTACTGTCCACAAAGGTAGGGAATTATTGCGATATAAAATACAAGGAGATACATGTTTCTGAATCTTTTTTGCTACTTTTGTAAAGAAATAATTATATGAGATTATGAATATTAAAATAGTTTATATTTCGATTTCAGTATTCATGGCCCTTATATGGGTTTTTGCAGGCATTTATGTTCGTCGTCATCCAGAGAATATTAGTGGCATTAACACGATGGCACGTGAGAAGCGCGATAAGTTAGATCTTCAACGAGTGGGGCGCTTCTTTTCAAATACTCTATTTGCAGCATTGCCATTTACGTTGATTGCTCCGTTTATGCCAACTGAACAACTATTTGAGGTGATATTGCTTGTTCCTGCTATCGCTTTAAGTATTATAGCAGTAATCTATTTCAATATATTTGAAGAGAAATTCCAAAAATAAGAAACCCTTTGTCCGCGCTTTTTTTGTGCGTATACGTAGAATCTTGAATTCATTGGAGGATAAATGAATATCGTATATATTTGCACAGTGTTAATAATAAGAATGTTAATTATGAAAAACAAATTTGCATCTTTTATAAATACGATGTTGGTACTCTTGCCAATATCTTTAGTCATTGTATCTTGTAAGAAAGAAGAAGAGGACAAGCAACAAGACAATGCTCCATCACACGTAGAGGCTGTAGACCTTGGTTTGTCAGTAAAGTGGGCAAATTGTAATATTGGAGCTTCGACCCCCGAAGCCGTTGGAGCCTATTATGCTTGGGGAGAAACGGAAGAAAAGGAAGAATATACCCTCTTGACCTATAAGTACTACTTAGGCGACTTGAGTGAAGACGGCAATTATAGCAATTCCGAAGAATACAAGAATATAGGTCGTAATATCAGTGGTACCGCCTATGACGTAGTTCGTACCAAGTGGGGCGGAACTTGGCGTATGCCGACAAAAAAGGAGCTTGAAGAACTTTGTTTTGAATGCTCTTGGGAAGCTGCTGAGATTAATGGAGTAAAAGGCAAACTGATAACAGGTCCTAATGGTAACAGTATATTCTTGCCATGCACAGGAATATATAGAGGAACTCGAATTCTTAATGGAGCAGATGGATTGGGTGCATATTTATCTGCAAGCATCGGAAGTTATCAACCTCATGCCTATAGCATCTTATTTGTGTGGAGTGATATTGCGTCAGGCTATATGGGAAGTGATGCTTCCCGTGCTGATGGTATGGCTATCAGGCCTGTAAAAGAATAATGATTTTATTGAAAATAATTAACCATTATAATATAAGCGGCAGAGCAAGTCTAAGTCTGCCGCTTTATTTATATTAACGTGAGTTCGATATAAGGATTCCTTAGGGAATTGTCCCCTTAAATTAGGGGGACGAGCAGAACAACGTGGAGCGGAGGGGGTATTTTCTTGCAAATAATCGTACCACCTCCCCCTCTACGAGTAAGAAGGCCTTCGGCACTCCTTTGTGCCGATAAACCGGCAGTCGTCGCTACCGACGCTATCATACCGCGTCGGCCTCCTAACCTAGGAGGAGAATAGAAGCAGCTGGTTCTTATATCGAACTCACGTTATATTAATAATGCTGAACTCTCCAGTTCCAGCAACCACCGTTTGGCCTCAGTGCCATAGGCAAAGCCAACAAGTTTACAGTGACAAAGTGTAAGAGAATGAAGATATAAGGAAAAGAAAATCAGTCGAAAGAAGGCGAAGAATTTACTAATTCATTTACATATTCCAAGACCTTGGGATTGTCAACGTAGTTAATAATATTAAGCTCGGTGGCTTCCGAACTGCCATAATCGTTGAAAGACTTCATCCAAATGTATGACATCCAAGACCAATAGTTTTCGCTCC
>JAZRFA010000053.1:0-22797 GCA_045661085.1 Bacteroidaceae bacterium | reverse complement strand
AAGGACTATGTATCGGTAAGCGAATTTGAGGGCAAACCGATGTTGAAGATTGCCCCCGAAGGTCTCACCGCAATGGCCAACGCCGCTTTCCG
The DNA here is from genome assembly GCA_045661085.1 of Bacteroidaceae bacterium. Classification (GTDB taxonomy): domain Bacteria; phylum Bacteroidota; class Bacteroidia; order Bacteroidales; family Bacteroidaceae; genus UBA1189. The sequence goes on along the minus strand of JAZRFA010000053.1, from coordinate 22,705 downwards.
CGACGTGTCGTTCCTCTTGCGCCGTGCTCACAACGAGCAGGTGGCTAAGATCCTGAGCGACCCCGAGGCCAGCGACAATGACAAGTATGTAGCACTTACCTTCTTGCGCAATGCTGAGGTAGCTGCCAAGGGCAAGCTCCCCTTGTGTCAGGATACCGGTACTGCAATCATCCATGGCGAGAAGGGTCAGCAGGTATGGACAGGCTTCTGCGACGAGGAGGCACTCTCACTCGGCGTATATAAGACCTATACCGAGGAGAACCTTCGTTATTCACAGAATGCCCCGCTCAATATGTACGATGAGGTCAACACCCGTTGCAACCTCCCCGCACAGATTGACATCGAGGCTACCGAAGGCATGGAGTACCACTTCCTCTGCGTGACCAAGGGTGGTGGCTCAGCCAACAAGACCTACCTCTACCAGGAGACCAAGGCGCTGCTCAACCCCGACACGCTCGTGCCCTTCATGGTGGAGAAGATGAAGTCATTGGGTACCGCCGCTTGCCCTCCCTATCACATCGCCTTCGTGATTGGTGGCACATCGGCAGAGAAGAACCTCCACACCGTGAAGCTCGCCTCAACCCACTACTACGACAACCTGCCCACTACAGGTGACGAGACAGGTCGCGCCTTCCGCGACGTGGAGCTCGAGCAGAAGGTGCTCGAAGCGGCTTATCGCATCGGCCTCGGTGCACAGTTTGGCGGTAAGTACATGGCTCACGACGTGCGCATCATCCGTCTCCCCCGCCACGGTGCTTCTTGCCCCGTGGGTCTCGGCGTATCATGCTCGGCCGACCGCAACATCAAGTGTAAGATCAATAAGGATGGTATCTGGATTGAGAAGATGGATGATAATCCAGGCAGCCTCATCCCCGAAGAGTTGCGCAATGCAGGCGAAGGCGATGTAGTACGCATCGACCTCAACCGCCCCATGCCCGAGATTCTCGCTCAGCTCAGCCAGTATCCCGTGGCTACCCGCCTCTCGCTCAACGGAACCATCATCGTAGGCCGCGACATTGCTCATGCGAAACTGAAAGAGCGCCTCGACCGTGGCGAAGAGCTGCCCCAGTACATCAAGGATCACCCCATCTACTACGCTGGTCCGGCCAAGACACCTGCCGGCATGGCTTGCGGCTCAATGGGTCCCACCACAGCCGGTCGTATGGACTCATACGTAGACCTCTTCCAAAGCCACGGCGGCAGCATGGTGATGCTTGCCAAGGGTAACCGCGCCCAGTGCGTGACCGACGCTTGCCACAAGTATGGCGGCTTCTACCTCGGCTCAATCGGTGGCCCTGCCGCTATCCTTGCGCAGAACAATATCAAGAGCATCGAGTGCGTAGAATATCCCGAGCTCGGCATGGAAGCAATCTGGAAGATTGAGGTGGAGGACTTCCCCGCATTCATCCTCGTCGACGACAAGGGCAACGACTTCTTCAAGCAGCTGAAGCCCACTTGCCCGATGAAGTAAGAAGGGACCTTCCCAATCCCTTCCGAAGAGGGACTTCAATATAATCCAAAAGGCGAGCCACACGGCTCGCCTTTTGGATTATATTATGCTCTCTAGACTCTCTAGAGTTTCTAGAACATCTAGATCCTCTATCCCCCCCCCAAAAAAAAAGAACTAAAACAAACCATACGTCGTGCGCAGCACGCGGAACTCGGTGCGGCGGTTCTCAGCATTGCAGATTTCCTGTTGCTCCTCGGGTAGGGTGAGGATGAACTCCTCGGTAAGCGTATCGCCCTCCTTCATGAAAGTGTATCGCTCGGCCATCTTCTTGGTAACGGTCTTGGGAGTGTTCTCGCCATATCCTTTGGCTACGAGACGCTTGGCGTCGATGCCCTTGTCGATGAGGTGTGCCACCACCGACTCGGCGCGGCGTTGCGAGAGACGTTCATTGTAGGTGTCGCGACCCTTGTAGTCGCAGTGGGCACCCAGCTCGATGACCACGTTGGGGTTGTCTGTGAGGAGGCGCACCAGCACGTCGAGCGCCACGACGGAGGAGTCGGTCAGCGTAGCCGAGTCAAACTCATAGAAAATGTTGTCGATGAGCACGGGGCGCGTGATGCTGGCCAGGGGGAACTGCAGCGTGTAGTCGCGGTCCTGCTCTGTGCTGTCGGCGGTGAATTCCTGCATATGGTTGAGGTAGCCCTTGCATGAGCCCAGCAGCACGTAGCTTACGCCGGGGGTGACGCGCTTGGTGAACGAGCCGTCGGTCTTGGGACTCAGCTTTTCGTTGGTGCCGTCGTTGCCGATGAGGTAGATGGTGCCTTCGGGCAGCTCGTAGCCATCCTTCTCGTATATCCATCCCGTGAGGGTGTGTACTGTCTCGGGCAGGTCGAAGGAGTAGATGTGATCCCATCCGCGGGCATCGCCACGGTTGCTGCTGAAGAATCCGCGCATACGCTCTCCCTCGAAGGTCATGCCGAAGTCGTCACCGGCTGAGTTCATCGGTGCCATCAGGTTGGTCACTATCCAGCCTCCCTCGTCGGTGGGTGTGGCGCAGTAGAGGTCCAGTCCGCCCATACCCTGTAGCCCGTCCGAAGAGTAGTAGAGCTCGCCGTTGGGACGGAAAGTGGGGAACATCTCGTCACCCTGCGTGTTGATGGGTACTCCCAGGTTTTCTATCCACGCGAAGCTGTCGCCCTCGATGCTGGCACGCCAGATGTCCAGTCCGCCGAGTCCGCCCGCCATATCCGACACGAAGTAGAGCCACTGCCCGTCGGGCGACACGGCAGGGTGGGCCACCGAGGTGATGGAGTCCTTCATAATGTCACACAGGGTGGGTGCGCTCCACGAAGCATCCGAGCGCGATGACTTGTATATCTGTGCCGGGCGTGGCGCCTCGCTGTCCATGGTGCAGCGGGTGAGGTACATCGTCTTGAAGTCGGGCGAGAAGGTGCAGGCCCCCTCCTCAAATTCGCTGTTCAGTTCGCCCTCTATGGCCTCGGGCTTCTGCCACTTCCCGTTCTCGTCTTTCACGGCCACAAAGATGTCTGGGGCCTTCACTCCCGTGATGAGGCTCTTGTCCTCGCCTAGCGCCTTGTCGCGTGTCGAGGTGAAGAAGAGTTGGTCATACTTGTCGCTGCCATACATCGGTGAGTATTCCGAGCGGCGTGAGTTGAAGAGCGCATCTTTCTTTACGGCGAATCGTGTGGGCGACTTCTTCCACTGCGGAGCCGTGGAGCACGCCTTCAGTCCATTGATGGCTGTCGTGTCGGTAGGGCAGTAGGCAAGGTAGGTGGTGTAGTTTGCGATGGCGCTCTTGTAGTCGCCTGCCTGTAGTTGAAGGTCGGCCAGGTGCTTGTATGCGATGCTGTCGGGATAGCCATAGCGCACGGCATTGGCATACGAGGCCAACGCCTTGGCGTTTAGGTTGATGCGTCGATAACACTCCGCTGTCTTGAATGCCCTTTCGGCACGTTTTGCTTTCTCTTTGGAGTCGGTCTTCGTGTAGGCTTTCTTGTACATTATCGCTGCCTCGTGATACTCGCCCAACGCATAGCTCTGCTCCGCCTTGCGCAGCACGCTCTCGGCCCCGCAGCTGGCGAGCAGCACGAGGAGGCAGAGTAGAAGGGGAATGTGACGGTGTCGTTTCATATACACTATCGTTTAACGCGGATGCAGCAGTTTTATTGTGGCAGGTAATTTTGCTGCCACATTTTAGTTCGTCTGCGAGGCTTGTCGTAGCATCCTGCCCTTTACGGAGGCGAATAATGTGTGGGGATAGCAAGTTCGTCGGTATTATCTTCGATAAGTCGAAAAAAAATGCTAACTTTGCGGGCTATTTGGCAGAAATAAGAAAAACAAACAAAAATAACAATACAACTATGTTGACAGCAAAAGAAATTAGAGAGTCTTTTAAGAGTTTCTTTGAGAGCAAGGGTCACCAGATTGTACCCTCTGCTCCTATGGTGGTCAAGGACGACCCCACATTGATGTTTACCAACGCCGGTATGAACCAGTTCAAGGATATTATCCTCGGAAATGCGGCAGCCAAGTATAAGCGTGTGGCCGACTCACAGAAGTGCCTCCGCGTGAGCGGTAAGCACAACGACCTCGAAGAGGTGGGTCACGACACCTATCACCACACTATGTTCGAGATGTTGGGTAACTGGTCGTTTGGCGACTACTTCAAGCAGGAGGCTATCGACTGGGCATGGGAGTATCTCGTGGATGTGCTTAAGCTCGACCCCAAGAACCTCTACGCCACCGTATTCGAGGGCAGCAAGGAGGAGGGTCTCGACCGCGACGATGAGGCTGCCTCTATCTGGGAGCGCCACTTGCCGAAGGATCACATCATTAACGGAAACAAGAAAGACAATTTCTGGGAGATGGGTGATACAGGTCCTTGCGGTCCCTGCTCGGAAATCCATATCGACCTCCGCTCTGAGGAGGAGAAAGCTGCGGTGCCTGGCGCACAGATGGTGAACCACGACCACCCGCAGGTAATCGAGATCTGGAACCTCGTGTTCATGCAATACAACCGCAAGGCCGACGGCAGCCTCGAGTCATTGCCCGCCAAGGTTATTGATACCGGTATGGGCTTTGAACGTCTCTGTATGGCCATGCAGGGCAAGACCTCAAACTACGATACCGACGTGTTCCAACCCATCATCAAGGTGATTGCTGCTATGTCGGGTAAGGTATATGGCGAAGATGCCAAGAACGATGTGGCCATGCGCGTGATTGCCGACCACATCCGTACCATCGCCTTCTCTATCACCGATGGTCAGCTCCCCTCAAATGCCAAGGCTGGTTACGTTATCCGTCGTATCCTCCGTCGTGCCGTACGTTATGCTTACACCTTCCTCGGACAGAAGCAGGCATTCATGTATCGCCTCATTCCCGTACTCATCGAGAGCATGGGCGATGGCTATCCCGAGCTCAAGGCTCAGCAGGTACTCATCGAGAAGGTGATCAAGGAGGAGGAAGAGTCATTCCTCCGTACCCTCGAGACCGGTATCCGCCTGCTCGATAAGGTGATGGCCGACACCCGTGCTGCTGGCAAGCAGGAGATCAGCGGTGTGGATGCCTTCACATTGTACGACACCTACGGCTTCCCCCTCGACCTCACCGAGCTCATCCTCCGCGAGAATGGCATGAGCGTAGCCTTGGCCGAGTTTACCGCCGAGATGGACAAGCAGAAGGCTCGCGCACGTAACGCTGCTGCCGTAGACCTGGGCGACTGGGTAGTATTGGCCGAGGGCGAGAGCGAGTTCGTGGGTTACGACTTCACCGAGCACGATGCACGCATCCTCCGCTACCGTAAGGTGACACAGAAGAAGCAGGAGCTCTATCAGATTGTGCTCGACAAGACTCCTTTCTACGCCGAGAGCGGTGGTCAGGTGGGCGACACCGGTGCTATCGTAAGCGAATATGAGACTATCGACATCATTGATACCAAGAAGGAGAACGGTCTTTCAGTACACATCACTACCAAGCTCCCCGAGCATCCCGAGGCTGAGTTCATGGCATGCGTTGACACCGACAAGCGCGAAGCTTGTGCTGCCAACCACTCATGTACTCACCTCATCGACGAGGCTTTGCGTGAGGTATTGGGCACACACGTGGAGCAGAAGGGCTCACTCGTAACCCCCGACTCATTGCGCTTCGACTTCTCGCACTTCCAGAAGGTGACCGACGAGGAGCTGCGCCAGGTAGAGCACCTCGTGAATGCCAAGATCCGTGCCAACGTAGAGCTCAACGAATACCGTAACCTTCCCATTGAGAAGGCGCGCGAGCTGGGTGCTATCGCCCTCTTCGGTGAGAAGTATGGCGACCTCGTTCGTGTAATCCAGTTTGGCAACTCTATCGAGTTCTGTGGTGGTACTCACGTGAGCGCTACTGGTAAAATCGGTATGGTGAAGATTGTAAGCGAGAGCAGTATTGCTGCCGGCGTACGCCGTATTGAGGCCATCACCGGTGCCAAGGTAGAGGAGATGCTCGACAAGATGCAGGACAACATGAACGACATCCGTCAGCTCTTCCACAATGCGCCCGACTTGAAGGCTACCATCGCCAAGTTCATCGCCGAGCACGACGACCTCAAGAAGCAGATTGAGGAGTTCATGAAGGAGAAGGCGGCATCGCTCAAGGCTGAACTCGTGCAGAAGATGGCCTGTGTGAACGGTGTCAACGTCATCAAGGCCGTAGTTCCTATGCCTGCCGAGGCGGTGAAGAACATCGTGTTCCAGCTGCGTGGCGAGAAACCCGAGAACCTGCTTGTAGTCATCGGTAGCGTAGATAACGAGAAGCCCCTGCTCACCGTATCGGCCAGCGAGGACCTCACCGCGAAGGGTGTGAATGCTGGTCAGCTCGTGCGCGAGGCGGCCAAGCTCATCCAAGGTGGTGGCGGTGGCCAGGCACACTTCGCTACTGCCGGTGGTAAGAACCCCGACGGCATCATCAGTGCCGTGGATAAGGTGGTAGAGATCGCTACAGCGTGATGTTAGTTGAGGGGTTAGAGTTGACAACGGACAACGGACAACGGACAACAGTCGCCATCCGGAAGTCCTATAACCCATAACCTCTCACCTATAACCCAATAAAATATGCGCAAACTTATTTTAACCATTCTCTTCGGCCTGTCGGTGCTCATGGCACCGGCAGCCGTTGATTCTACCCTGGTGCGTGATCATAGCGACTCCATCCGCATCAGCTTGGTCACCTGCTCGCCCGGAACAGAGGTCTACGAGGTGTATGGTCACACGGCACTGCGTGTAGAGATTCCTTCGAAGGGCGTCGATGCAGTCATTAACTACGGCCTTTTCTCCTTCGATGCGCCCCACTTCGTGTGGCGCTTCATCAAGGGCGAGACCGACTACGTGGTAGGCACCATCGGGTATCCCATCTTCGAGTATGACTACACCAGCCGTGGCTCTACAGTGACGCTGCAGACCCTCAACCTCAGTCGTGAGGAGAAGGAACGGCTTGTGTCTCTCCTTAACGAGAACCTGCGCCCCGAGAACCGCGAGTACCGCTACAACTTCCTATACAACAATTGTAGCAACAAGGCGGGCAATATGGTGGAGTTGGCCCTCTCGCAGAAACAACTTCCCTTGGAGGACCGGAGCGAAGGCATCACCTACCGCGACATCCTGCACGAGTACACGCAATCCTATCCTTGGCTGCAGTTCGGTATTGACTATCTCTTGGGCACTGAGGCCGACCGTCCCATCACGCCGCGCCAGCAGATGTTTGCTCCCGAGTACCTCATGTACTACACGGCACATACCCAGCTGGCCGATACGGCCCGCGTGTATCCCTATGTCATCGACACCGAGGTGCGCGGTGAGGTAACCGATGCGGTGGTGCCGGCTCCTATGCTCACTCCCGTGCAAACCATGATACTGTTGTTGCTTTTTGTCGCAGTGATGTGTACCTTGGAGTTCCTCATCGAGCGCCGCCAATGGTGGCTCGATGTGTTGCTTCTTCTCGTACAAGGTGTTATGGGACTCGTTGTGGCATTCCTCTTCTTCTGCTCTGAGCATCCCACTGTGGGAAGCAACTGGCAGGTCATCTACCTCAATCCGTTGCCCTTGCTGTTTATTCCCTTCATTATTCACGACGAAATCAAGCACAGGACGAGCAAACTCTATTATGCACTGTTGGCTATGTTGGCTGCTGCCGCCATTGTGCTCTATCTGACGGGGCAGCAGGTGCAGCCCGCAGCATGGATTATGATGGTCGCTTTGACCATTCGTGCCCTGCACAATGTGTCTATATACCCCAAGATGGCTTTACGTTTCACTACTCATAAGAAGAAAAGTGGTGTGCGCGTCAAGGTCTTGGCTCTGCTGCTTTGCCTCTCTGCAACATCGTCGGTCAAGGCGACCGAGGTGCCCAAGGTGGTGGTGAGCATCGTGGTGGACCAGCTGAGATACGACTACCTGGAGAAGTTTACCCACCTCTATGGCGAAGAGGGCTTCAAGAAGCTCTTTGCCGAGGGACGCGTCTATACCAACGGTTACTATTCGCACGTTACGCCCGACCGCTCGTCGGGTACGGCGTCGGTATATGCAGGGTGCACACCCTATTACCACGGCATCACGGGCAATCGTTTCTTGCAGCGCAAGAACCTTCGTGTGGTGAGCATCGTCGATGACGACGACAGTGCCAATAAGGGACTCAACACCTTCGAGATGACCTCTCCGGAGCGTCTTTTGGTGACCACACTTCCCGATGAGCTCAAGATTGCCACCAAGGGGCATGCCTACGTCTGCTCCATCGCTCCCGAGCGTGATATGGCCGTGCTGGCGGGCGGACATTCGCCCAATGCCGTGCTCTGGCTCAGCGAAGACCAGGCCAAGTGGGCCTCGTCGGCTTTCTATGGTGGTGTGCCCTCCTGGGCACAAGCCTGTAACCATCGTGTGGGCACGCGTTTCGACTGGGACAGGGTAGAGTGGGAACCCTACTATGCCACGGGCGTATACTCCTACTCTGTGTACGACGGCATACCGGATGCATTCCGTCACACCTTCCGCAAGGGCGATGCCGATGCTGTACGCCGCTACAAGACCTCGGTCTGCATCAACGATGAGGTCACCCTGCTCGCCAAGACCTGCGTGGCAAGTGCCATGTTCGGACGCAACAAGACCACCGATATGATCTGCGTGGGCTACTATGCCGGTAACTACGAGCACGCTCCCGAGTGGGAACGCCCCATCGAGCTGCAGGACATCTACTGCCGCCTCGACCGCAACATCGCCGAGCTCATCCGCGTCGTAGAGGAGAAGGTGGGCGTGGGCAATGCGCTCTTCGTCATCACCTCCACGGGATATGCCGATGCGCACCGCCCCGACAGCAAACTGTTCTCCCTCCCCGCAGGCGAACTCAAGATGGAACGCTACTGTGCCCTGCTCAATATCTATCTTGGTGCACTCTATGGCAAGGACAACTATGTGGAGGGCTCCTACCTCAACGAGATATACCTCAACCACGCTCTCATCGAGAAGCGCCAGATGAAGATGACCGAGCTGCTCGACCGCTGCACTGAGTTTCTCAGTCAGGTATCGGGCATCAAGCGCGTGCACACCTCGCTCGCTCTCCTCTCGGGGGCGGCCGATGCCGAGGTGCGCGGTAGTTACCATGCCGACCGCTCGGGCGACCTCATCCTCGAGGTGGCACCGGGATGGACACTGGTGGACGAGCGCTGGAACGAACGGGTCTATCACAATCGCACGCACGTGCCCGTACCTATTATATACTACGGTGGCGGACTCAGCGCACAGCATCACCGCACCCCCGTGTCCGTGGAGAGCGTAGCTCCCACCATAGCCCACATCCTGCGCATCAGTGCCCCCAACGCCTGTGCAACGCGGCCGATTGAATAAAAATGAAAGTGGATTGGTTATGGGGTTATCCCGCCGACGCTTGTCGTGTCATCCCGACAAAGCGCAGCGCCGAGGGATCTCGCAAAGTCTCCTGGTGAAAAAGGACTCCTCGGGGAAACTAAAGTTATGGTGCTAAAGCACGCTCCTCTGGGGGAGATAAACCTCCCCTTCGTCGCAAGCAGCGCTATCATACCGCGCTGCCGTCGCAACCGACGCTCATTCCGCGTCATAGTCCCTGCGCGGAATCTCTCACGATGTTCGAGATGACACTACACCCTAAACCCTACACACTAAACCCTAAACACTGCACAAAAACATGAAATCCTTTATCGGAAAATACCCCTTTGAAGTAGAGACCTTCCAGGTCGACTATACCGGTGGCCTCTCATTCGGCTTCCTGGCCAACAAGATGCTCATCACTGCTGGCAACCACGCCAACGAGCGTGGCTTCGGCAAGGAACGCCTCAGTGCCGATGGCAAGACATGGGTGCTCTCGCGCCTGGTCATCGAGATTGACGAATACCCCAACGAGGGCGACACCTATTACGTGGAGACCTGGGTAGAGGGCGTCAACCGCCTCTTCACCTCGCGTAACTTCCGCGTGCTCAGCCACGACGGCCGCATCCTCGGCCACGCCCGCTCCACCTGGGCACTCATCGACGTCGAGACCCGCCAGCCGGCCGACCTCACCACCCTCTACGATGGAGAGCTCGCTGCCTACAGCTGCGACGAGCCCTGCCCCATCAAGGGCGTGAGCCGTGCACGTGTCGCGGCCACCGAGCCCACGGGTGAGTTTATGCCCCTCTACTGCGACATCGACTACAACGGACACCTCAACAGCGTCAAGTACATCGAGCACATGCTCAACTTCCTGCCGCTCGAGATCTTCCGCTCCCATACCATACACCGCGTCGAGGTGAGCTACAGCCTTGAGTGCTTCTACCGTGAGCAGCTCGCCGTCTTCATCGACAAGAAGGGCGACGACCACGAGTACGACATCGAAATCCGCAAACCCGCCGGCGAAGTAGCCTGCCGTGCGAAAATCTTATTCAAATTGAAAATTGAAAATTGAAAATTGAGAATTGAAAGTTGCCATCCGGATGGCCAGCCTTTGATTTTGTCTTAATTTTCAATTTTTAATTTTCAATTCTCAATTTATGAAAGCTCTCTCCCCCATACTCGTCTTCATGGCAGTCTACCTCGTAGGCTCCATCCTGGCCGGTGACTTCTACAAGGTTCCCCTCACCGTAGCCTTCCTCGCTGCTTCGGCCTATGCCGTGTGCATCACCCCCAAGCTCCGTCTCAAGCAGCGCATCGCCCTCTTCTCCCGCGGTGCGGGCGACGAGAACCTCATGCTCATGGTGTGGATCTTCATCCTCGCCGGAGCCTTTGCCAAGGCGGCCGGAGCCATGGGCGCCATCGACGCCACCGTGGACCTCACGCTCCGTATGCTGCCCGACAGCATGCTCCTGCCCGGACTCTTCCTTGCCGCCTGCTTCATCTCCCTCTCCATAGGCACCTCCGTGGGCACCGTCGTGGCCCTCACCCCTGTGGCCGTAGGCATCGCCGGGCAGACGGGCACGTCGCTTCCCCTCATCGTGGCCATCGTCGTGGGCGGCTCCTTCTTTGGCGACAACCTCTCCTTCATCTCCGACACCACCATCGTGGCCACCCAGACACAGGGCGTGCGCATGAGCGATAAGTTCAAGGCCAACATCTACCTTGCCGGCCCTGCCGCCCTCATCGCCCTCGTGCTCTACATCGTCCTGGGACAGGGCGTCGTGGCCCCTTCCGATGTAGCTTGGCCCGCGTGGTACAAGATGCTTCCCTATCTCGCCGTGCTCGTGCTCGCTACGGCCGGTATGAACGTGCTCGTCGTCCTCCTCATCGGCATCGTGCTGGCAGGCATCATCGGCATGGCTAGCGGCAGCTTCGACCTCATGGGCTGGATGCAAGCCATGGGCGAGGGCGTCATGGGCATGAGCGAACTCATCATCGTCACCCTCCTCGCAGGCGGTATGCTCGCCCTCATACGCCACAATGGCGGCATCGACTGGCTCATCCGTGTGCTCACCCGCCGCATCAACGGCCAGCGCGGAGCCAAGCTCACCATCGCCCTGCTCGTCATCCTGGCCGACCTCTGCACCGCCAACAACACCATCGCCCTCATCACCGTGGGGCCCGTGGCACGCGACATTGCCGACCGCTACGGCGTCGACCGCCGCATGAGCGCCTCGCTGCTCGACACCTTCAGCTGCTTCGCCCAGGGACTCATCCCCTACGGCGCCCAGCTCCTCATGGCCGCAGGCCTCGCCGCCATCACCCCCTTCGACATCATCGCCTACCTCTACTATCCCATTATCCTGGGTGCTATAGCCCTGCTAGGCATCCTCTTCCGCTTCCCCCGCAAGTATGCGTAGGGTGTAGTGTTTTTGGTAAGGGTAAAAGGTTAAAGGGTGAGCATGGGGGATTGAGAATTGAAAGTTCGAGCAAGCCGCCGATGCGGTATGAAAGCGTCGGTCGGGGACGGCCACACCAGCGCAGCGCGTGTGTTTCTGCGTCCGTCTGCGCCATCTGCGTGCGAAAAAATGTTCTCATTGTCCGCCATTAAGGTGTTGTATTTCTAATTATTATGTGACTCTGGCAGAGGGTGGAATATACTAAAGCCGTTAGACTGTTTAATAAGCTTCCCGATGTGGGGATTGCTGAATGTGCACATTCAGCTATTCGTCGTTTCGGGTGAACAAGATAGTAGATAAAGAAAAGGAGAGCGACTGCTCTCCTTTTTTCTTTGTATGTATAGAAGTTTACTTTACAATAACCTTTTTGCCATTAACGATGTAGATGCCAGCATCAGAGATGTTCTCTACGCGACGGCCAAGGAGGTCGTAGATAACCTGCTCACCTTCTGCAACGGGGATGTTGTCGACTGAAGCATTATTTCCGCTTACGGTCCAAGTGTATGTGCCTTCGCAAGCCTGTCTCAATTTGTGCCATACACTAGCGTATGTATATCCATACTCTGTTACGAATTCACCAGCATAGTTAACAATAATCTGAGACAAATCCAATGTATAGGTGCCTACTTCGGTGATTGGAGTGGTTGAATACTGATAACCATCCCATTCTGCATTTACCAAATACTCCAATTGGTCGCTTAAGATTCCGCTGGGGTTATAGGTCAGAGTGTATGTCTTCTCACCACAGGTAAGTTCAATCTCTCTTGAGGGCTGTGTCATCCAATCTTCGGTCCAAGAAACTTCGATAATCTGGTTGAACTTGATTACGATTCTGTCGAGTTGGTCTACTGTTTCACCTGCCTTGGGATATACATCGTCAATTTTCAAGGGAACAATCTCGAAGCTATAGAGCTCTACGTTAATTATGCGGCCTTCGTTCTCTGCCCCATCCATAGTGAAGGTTCCTGCGGGAATGATGAAGGTGTATGTACCCACTTCGGTGAAGTCTGCATCGAAACTTACCACGAACTTATTGGTCTCCTTCTTAACTTCTCCGGCAATTTCGTCGCCACTAGGAAGAGCGACGATAATCGCTTTACCCTCTACCATCTCAAACTCGGTTACATTTTTGAAGGTGATTTCGAGATTACCAAGTTCCTTGACTTTGTCACCATCATTGTAGTTGGTAGAGAATGAGGGTTTAGTATCGATGACACTGAACCAGATTGATTTGGACATGCTTGTCTCTTCTCCGCTGACAAACATTCCCATAGGAATGTCTATGTCATAATTCCCGGGATTTGTCAAGGGTGTAGCCAATGTCAAGGTTACACTTTTCTTGTCTTCGCTGATATTGGCGTTATCTATAAGAATTTGGGTCGGGGACTGCCAATTGTAATTATAGTAACATTTTAAGCCTGTTTCTGGAATATTAACGGCAGTGATTTCTTTCTCGAAAGTAAATACAATCTCGCTTACTTTTGCGACTTCTTTCGGTGACCAATCTGCAATTTCGAAGAAGGTCGCGATAGTGAAGGTGTAAGTGCCTCCTGCAAACTCTTCGCCATCAATACTCTTGATGAGACCAGCAGGAATTGTATAGGTGTAGGTGCCAACCTTCTCAATGTATTGGTCGCGGTACTCCTTGCCGTCCTTACCTTCAACCTCTATCTTTTCGAAACTGAACACCACAGACTTGGAATTCCAATCGTCGATTTTGCAATTCGTTATCTTTACAACTTCGTTGGTCTTACTGTTCACAACATCAATGCTGACCTCAGATTGTGAGATGACGATGTCCTTGGTGAATGTCATGCTGATGTTGTATGCCGTGGAGACAAGACCTCCATCTTGAGGGTTTGAATACTGTAAAGCAAACTCTGTATTCTCCTCATCCTTTGCCCAAACAGTTCCTAATACCAGGAACAACGACATGAAAAATAGTGTAAATTTTTTCATAAGCAATCTTAATTTTAGTTATTAATTAAAGTACGTTGCTGCAAAAGTAGGTATTAAATGAGATTTGTGCAAATAAATTTCGTATCTTTGAGCATTGAAAGTTTGAATAGCCCTATTGACAATGTAAATAGTCCTAAAGTATGAAATATATCGGCCCTCATGTATCGGCATCGGGAGGCGTGGAGTTTGCCCCCGTGAACGCCAAGGAGGTAGGTGCTACGGCATTTGCCCTGTTTACCCGCAACCAACGTCAGTGGGTGTCAAAACCACTGGCTGATGCGAGCATCGCGTTGTTCAAGGAACGTTGTGCCGAGTATGGCTACGACGCACGTTACATACTGCCCCATGACAGTTATCTCATCAACTTGGGTCACCCGCAGGCTGAAGGGTTGGAGAAGTCGCGCGCAGCATTCTATGACGAGATGCACCGCTGCGAGCAATTGGGACTCACGATGCTCAATTTCCATCCGGGCAGCCATCTGAACGAGATGCCTGCCGATGCTTGTTTGGCACGTATTGCCGAGAGCATCAATATCGCCCTTGATAAGACGCAGGGTGTGACGGCTGTGATTGAGAACACGGCAGGGCAGGGGAGTAATGTGGGATTCTCCTTCTATCACTTGGCTCAGATTATCGACCAGATAGAGGATAAGAGCCGTGTGGGGGTGTGTCTCGACACCTGCCATACCTATTCGGCGGGCTATGACATACGTGACAACTATGACGCCGTATGGGCTGAGTTTGCCGAGGTGGTAGGCTTCAACTACCTGAGGGGTATACACCTCAATGATACGAAGAAAGCGCTGGGTTCGCGTGTCGACCGTCACGAGAGCATCGGACTGGGCCTGTTGGGTATGCCGTTCTTTGAACGCTTTATGCGTGACGAGCGTTTTGACAATATCCCCCTTATCCTTGAGACTCCCGATGAGGCACGCTGGGCCGAGGAGATACAATTGCTGAAGAGTTTTGAGTAACAGTTATATTATAATAAAGGTGAAGACTTATGAAAAAGATGATTTGCTTGGCACTCTGTGCCACCATGCTCGCCAGTTGCGAGTTTGTTACCAAGCGTGAGAAGGAGCTGACAGCGCAGAATGAGTCGCTCGCTACGGAACTTTCGGAGAAGAATGCAGCGCTCGACCAGGCTATACAGGCAATCGCTGACATCCAGGAGGGATTCCGTGCCATCAATGAGGCCGAGGGGCGTGTGACTGTACAGACTCAGGGTGGTGAGGGTGTCACCGACTCAGAGCGTATGAAGGAGGATATCCTCTTCATCCAACAGAAGATGGAGGAGAACCGCAAGCAGATAGAACGATTGGAGAAGAAGCTCAAGGCCAGTGGCAGTGAGACTGCCAGCTTGCGCAAGGTAATCGCCAATTTGCAGAAGGAACTCGAAGAAAAGGTGACCAGTATTGCAGCTTTGCAGAATGAGTTGGCCGAGAAGAATATCCGCATTGCCGAGCTCGATAAGGCTGTGGCTACCCTCACGGGTGATGTGAACAATCTGCAACAGGTCACCGACGTGCAACAAGAGGTGATAGAGCAACAGGTGATGCAACTCAACACTGCGTGGTATGTATATGGTACAGCCAAGGAACTCAAGGAACAGAACATCTTGCGTGGTGGCAAAGTGCTTTCTTCAGCCGAATTCAACAAGGGATACTTTACCGAGATTGACGTACGTGTCGACCGCGTGTTCCCCCTTTATGCCAAGCGCGCCCAGTTGCTGACTACACATCCTGCCGGTTCGTATGAGTTTGTCAAGGATGCCGACAAACTGCTCACACTCAACGTGCTCGACTTCGAGTCTTTCTGGAGTGTGTCACGCTACATGGTTATTCAGGTGAGATGATACGGAAACTGTACGACGTTCTTTTCATCGACCTCGACGACACGCTCTACGACTTTACGTCCAATTCGACGGACGCTTATCGTGAGGTGTATGCCTTCATGGAGTATGGACGTTGGTTCCGTAGCTTTGAACATTACTACGAGATTTATTGGGCGCGCAACAAGGAGCTTTGGGTGCTGTATGCCGATAGCAAGATTACCAAGGAGCAGCTCAATGCCGAGCGCTACACGCATCCGCTGCGTGTGATGGGTGTTCCCGATGCTGATGCCGTAGGTGCCCGTTTTTGGGAGGAGTCGATGAAACGTCTTCCTTTGGGCGCGAGGCTGATGCCCCATGCTCGCGAAGTACTCGAGTATCTCAAGCCCCGCTATCGGATATATATCCTCTCCAATGGGTTTGCCGAGCTGCAGTCGCGCAAGATGCAATCTGCTGGCATAGCTCACTATTTCGATGGGGTGGTGCTCTCCGAAGATATCGGGGTGAACAAACCGCATCGTGCCATCTTCGATCACGCCTTGCGTGTGGCGGGTGTCACTGCCGACCGCGCCTTAATGATAGGCGATAATTACGAAGTGGATATCAAAGGCGCTCATGGTGCGGGTATCGATCAGGTGTTCTACAATGTTGCCGGTTTGGATATCAGTGGTGAGGTGCTGATTCCCACTCACACCATCGGTTCGCTCTTGGAACTCAAGGAGATCGTTTGATGCGGAGTCGTAATAAAAAGAAAGGTGTGCTTGCATGCAAGCACACCTTCGTCTTTTTTTGAGCTGTATCTTACTCGGGCTGGATAGCCTCAGAAGGACAAGCGTCAGCGCAAGTACCGCAATCTACGCAGAGGTCGGGGTTGATTACATACTTGGTATCGCCTTCAGAGATCGCCTCAGAGGGACACTCGTCAATGCAAGTACCGCACTTGATACAGTCGTCAGTGATTACGTAAGCCATAGTTCTAATTATTTAATTTGTTATTCGTACTAACACTGCAAAGGTAAGGCTTTTCTTCGCTCAATGTTCGTGTGGCGGTGTTTTTCTATTATATTTGTACATCGTCTAAATAATAAAAGGTCGTTGAGTGCGTTATATAGTGGTATGAATTCAGAAAAGTGTCGTATATATAGGTGTCTGTTGGCTTTGGCGGCCATAGCTGCACTCTGTGGTGCGCCCCAGCAGCTTGCAGCCCAAGAGCGTAAGGTGCAGAATCGCCCCTATATCGATATGCGCCGCTGGCACTATGGGTTCCTCTTCGGTACGCATATGCAGGATCTTGAGTTTGTCAACAATGGCTACATACACACCTTGGAGGATGGCACGAAAGAGTCATGGTTTGCCGATGTACCCTATTATACTCCAGGTTTCTCAGTGGGTGTGTTGGGTGAGTTGCGCCTGATGGAGCATCTTTCGCTTCGCATCATCCCTACCATGTATTTTGGCGACAAGGCGGTGGCTTTTCGCGAGCAGATTAGTGGTACTATAGAATATCAAGCCATAAAGTCCACCTATCTCTCTGTACCGGTCGATGTGAAATGGAGTGCCCAGCGCTTCAACAACTATCGTCCCTATCTCGTGGCGGGCATTGCTCCCATGATGGACCTCACGGTGAAGCGTCAGCGTGAGTTGCTCGTGCAGCGTGCAGATGTGGCTATTGAGGTGGGATTCGGCTGCGACTTTTATCTACCCTTCTTCAAGCTCATCCCTGAGCTGAAGTTCTGTTTTGGTCTTGCCGATGCGTTGGTGAAGAATCGTACCGATCTTACCGATGTCAATCAGCTCAAGTATACACATTCGCTCGACAGAGCTTCCAACCGTATGCTTGTGCTCACACTCTATTTTGAATAGTTGGACAGTAATCTTGGCGGTCATTTTGTTGCTATTTTTGTCATTTTGATTACTTTTTTGCAGAAAGTGTAAAAAAATATTGTCATTTTGTTTGCAGTAATAAAAACAATGCATATCTTTGCGCTCAACATAACACTCGTTTGTGACGGGTATTAAGTTAAGGTAATAAAGGATAACAAAGATGAATCAAACTCGCCTACAACACTATCATCATACTTGTCTTCCCAGATAAGGTGAGTGTTGTATGCAGTTTGGATTCATTGGATGAGAAACACACAGAAGACTTGCCTTAGGGTAGGTCTTTTTTGTTAAATGACAATAACGAAACATTATGATACGTATAGCAATCCAATCAAAGGGACGCCTCAATGAACAGAGCGTCGAACTGCTACAAGATGCAGGCTTGAATGTGAATGATCAGAAACGCAAGTTTCTTGATCGTGTGGACAACTTTCCCATCGAGATTCTCTACCTGCGCGACGATGATATTCCCGAGGTAGTGGCTGATGGTTCTGCCGACATTGGCATCGTGGGCTACAACGAGGTAGCCGAGACCGAGGCTGCTGTCGATGTAGTGCGCCATCTTGGCTTTGGTGGCTGCCGTATCTCGCTTGCCATCCCCAAGGCTGATGAGTACACCTCGCCCCAGTATTTTCAGGGCAAGAGCATTGCCACCTCATACCCTAATATCCTGCGCCGTTTCCTTGCCGAGCAGGGTGTCGAGGCCTCGGTGCGTGTGATCAAGGGTTCTGTGGAGATAGCCCCTGCTGCGGGTATTGCCGATGCCATCTTCGATATCGTGTCATCGGGCGGTACCCTCGTGTCGAACGGTTTGAAGGAGGTAGAGAAGGTCATCCACTCCGAGGCTGTGCTCATTGCCAACCCTAACCTCACTTCCGAGAAACAGGCCATACTTGATTCACTGCTCTTCCGCATCGATGCCGTCACCAATAGCCGGGGCAAGAAGTACATCTTGATGAACCTCCCTACCAGCAAGGTTGACGATGCCATTGCTATACTGCCCGCTATGCGCAGTCCGTCGGTGATGCCCCTTGCCGATACTTCTTGGTGCTCACTGCACTCGGTTGTCAAGGCCAGCGAGCTATGGGACAAGATTGAGCGCCTCAAGCAAATTGGTGCCGAGGGTATCCTCGTGTTGGATTTGGATAAAGTGATTGAATAATTTATGATGAAGTAATGCTACAAACCTATATCAACCCCTCCCTCTCCCAGTGGCCCCTGCTCACGCAGCGTGCAACCGATGAGGATAGTGTCATCGAGAACCGTGTACGCACCATTCTCGAGCGTGTGCGCCAAGGTGGCGATGAGGCTCTGCGTGCCATCACCGCTGAGATTGATGGCCGCTGCCCCGAGTCGTTGCTGGTTTCCGAGGCCGAGTTTGCTGAAGCTGCTGCGCAGGTGAGTGATGAACTCAAGGCTGCCATCCGCCAAGCTGCCGACAACATCAGCGCCTTCCACCGCGCCCAGCAGGTACCCGTCGTCGATGTACGCACCATGCCTGGTGTGCACTGCCGTCGTCGCGTGGTGCCCATACGTCGTGTAGGTCTCTATATCCCCGGTGGCAGTGCTCCACTCTTCTCTACCATCCTCATGTTGGCCCTGCCAGCACAGATTGCTGGGTGCGAGGAGATTGTGCTGTGCACCCCGTGCGACCGCCTCACCGGCAAGGTAAACCCCGTGGTGCTCTACACCGCCCAACTCTGTGGCGTGCGAACCATCTATAAACTGGGTGGTGCTCAGGCTGTTGCTGCCATGGCCTATGGCACCGGGAGCATCCGCCGCGTCTACAAGATTTTTGGTCCCGGAAACCGCTACGTCACTAAGGCCAAGCAGATGGTGAGTGCCCAGGGTACAGCCATTGATATGCCCGCAGGTCCCTCCGAGGTGATGGTAATGGCCGATGCTACTGCCCAGCCCGTCTTTGTGGCTGCCGACTTTCTCTCGCAAGCCGAGCATGGCCCCGACAGCCAGTCTATCCTCGTGTGCAACAGTCAAGAGCTGGCAATACAGGTGGAGTCGGAGATTTCCCGTCAACTTGCTCTACTTCCTCGTGCCGATATTGCTGCTCACTCGCTTGAGAATAGCCGTATCGTGGTGTTCGACGACGTGGATACTATGATTGACTTTGCCAACGACTATGCTGCCGAGCACCTTATCATCGCCATGAACGATGCGTGGAGCGTGGCCGACCGCATCACTGCAGCGGGAAGCATCTTCGTCGGGCACTACTCCCCCGAGAGTGCAGGCGATTATGCCTCGGGAACCAATCATACCCTGCCCACTATGGGGCTTGCCGCTGCCTATAGCGGTATCGGACTCGACAGTTTTATGCACGCCATCACCTATCAGGAGCTCACCCAAGAGGGATTGGGCGCTTTGGGAAACACTATCATACAGATGGCTCAAGCCGAAGGCCTTGATGCCCATGCCAACGCGGTAAAGGTGCGCCTTGCCTCAGAGTGCCCAGAGCGCTCCGAGCCTTCGGAGAGTTTCAATAGCCCATTGAATAAGGTTCGCCCTAATATTGCGGCCCTTAAACCCTATTCCACCGCGCGCGATGAGTATAAGGGTACTATCGGCATCTATCTTGATGCCAATGAGAATCCCTTCGAGAACGGTTACAACCGCTATCCTTCGACCACGCTTAAGGGACAGGTGCGTGCCACTATTGCTGCAAAGAAGGGTGTCGCCCCCTCTCGCCTCTTCCTCGGCAACGGCAGCGATGAGGCCATCGACCTCCTTTTCCGTATCTTCTGCCGTCCCAGTGTGGATAATGTCATCAGCATCGCCCCCACCTACGGCATGTATAGCGTGTGTGCCGCCATTAACGATGTCGAGTATCGCGAGGTGATGCTGGGCGACGACTTCGCTTTGCCCGTGGACGAACTCCTCGCAGCTGCTGATGCGCAGAGCAAACTTCTCTTTGTGTGCTCGCCCAATAACCCCACTGCCAATGCCTACTCGCGTGAGCAGCTCATCACGCTCGTGCAACAGTTTCCTGGCATCGTGGTGGTCGACGAGGCTTACATAGACTTCTCCTCTGTGCCCAGTATGGTAGAACTTATCGATACATATCCCAACCTCGTGGTGCTGCAGACCCTCTCTAAGGCCTATGGCCTTGCAGGTTTGCGCATAGGACTCGCTATGGCTCACGAGCGCATCATCAGCATCTTCGAGCAGGTGAAGTACCCCTATAATATTGGTGCCGACACTCTCGCCCTAGCACAGCGCCTCCTTGAGGCCGATATCACTCCGCAGGTGCAGACCCTCATCGCCGAGCGTGAGCGTGTGGCTGAGGCTCTTAGTCGATTGCCCTATGTCGAAAAGGTCTATCCCAGTGATGCCAACTTCCTCCTCGTCAAGGTCGAGCGTTCTCGCGAACTCTACGACTACCTTATCACCCGTGAGCTCATTGTGCGCGATCGTACACGCACCCCAGGTTGTGAGGGAACTCTACGCATCACTATCGGCACGCCCGAGGAGAATGATCGCTTGATTGCGGAAATGTCACGATATAAGTAAAGGATAAAGAAAGCACTGCAGCAGTGCTTTCTTATTGGTCTATTCTATGGAGAAATAGTAATCTTCGTCATCATCGAGTTTGGAAAGTGTTTCCATGCATCCATAATAGCCCGTGTTGTCTTTGTATTCGCGCAGCGTACCCTTGACGGTGAGCCTGCGATGCAGGTTCTGAGGATTGTCTTTTAGATTCACATTGCTCCGTAGGGCTGTTTTTGTGGGTAGGTCTACTATAATGACATTGTGCCAGTCGGTTTCTTCGATGTGGTCGGCAAGAATAACATTGTTGCTTGCTCGAGAAGATTGCATTTGTTCTGGTGATGGATTAAAGATTGGAGATGAACCATTGTAGTAGCCCACGATATATCCTCGTATATAGGGTTGCTCGCCTTTGTTCTGTAACTTTATTCCCTCTGCGATGCTAAGTGTGTCTTGCCTTGTTGCATCGGGGTCGTGGGGTAGGTTCGGTTCTTCTTGGTCTTCGTTGTCCTCTTCATTCTCGTTATCGTCCCCTTCTTCTTCAGACTCTATCTCGTCGCAGAAGACATAATCGGTAATCTCCTTCATTCCCGGAGTGCTGATGTATTGTGTGAGGTCACCCTCAATGCGCACCTTGCGGTGGTAATTGCTGGGATTGTCGTAGAGGTTCAAGTCGCTACGTTCCACAGAGCCATGGAGCAATTGGATAGCCATACAATAGAGGTAATCATATTCGTTGCCTGTGGGGAATGTGTCAGCTAAGAGTATGTTCGAGGCTGTGGTGGCATCAGCGGTAAAGTTGCAACCGCTCTTTATGGAGGTGTTCTTGACACTGCCTACGATATATCCCTCTATCCATACACCCTTCCCTCGTTTTAGGGTTTGCGCTTCGGCAATGGAGTAGGGGGAACTATAGGTGCCGCTGTGGATGATGGGGACGGAGTCTCTGGTTGGGGGCTGTCCCTCTTGTTCGGTGTCGGTTTCGGACTTTCCCCCGTCTTCAATGATGACGGGACCCGTACATGCTGTCGCCCAAACGGCGCAGGCCAGTAGGAGTGATATGTAAAACGGACATTTCATAACGGCTGCGAAGTAACAAAATCTTTACTGGAATTGCAAATTCAAGCATTGTTTTGTTCGGCAACATTAGGTAATACAGAAAATAAGTTATAAATTTGCAGCGGAATATAATATGTGTAACCATATAATTTTTAAGAAACAATGATTAGCTACAAAGAATTGGGCCTTGTGAACACCAAAGAGATGTTCAAGAAGGCAATGGAAGGCGGCTACGCTATCCCCGCATTCAACTTCAACAACATGGAGCAGCTCCAGGCTATCGTACAGGCAGCCGTAGAGACCAAGTCTCCCGTTATCCTCCAGGTATCTAAGGGCGCTCGCCAGTATGCCAACCAGACCCTTCTCCGCTACATGGCTGAGGGTGCTGTAGAGTATGCTAAGGAGCTCGGTTGCGAAAAGCCCGAGATCGTTCTTCACCTCGACCACGGTGACAGCTTCGAGACATGTAAGTCTTGTATCGACATGGGCTTCTCTTCAGTGATGATCGACGGTTCACACCTCCCCTATGAGGAGAACGTAGCTCTCACAAAGAAGGTTGTTGAGTACGCACACCAGTTCGACGTAACCGTTGAGGGTGAGCTTGGTATCCTCGCTGGTGTTGAGGACGACGTTGTTGCTGAGCACCACACCTACACACGCCCTGAGGAGGTTGTTGACT
>JAZRFA010000052.1:0-28761 GCA_045661085.1 Bacteroidaceae bacterium | reverse complement strand
CAAACTGCTGGCATGGAGCCCCCGACGCATCACCCTATCGACGGTGGGCGTGAAGGGTAATCTCAAGCGCTTCCTCGACGAGAGCGAATGCCATCTGGCCATCAGCCTCCACGCTCCCACCCCACAGCTGCGTTCAGAGCTGATGCCTGCCGAGCGCATCTACTCCATCACCGAGATGGTAGAGGTGCTCAAGGGCTATGACTTCACGGGGCAACGCCGATTGTCGTTCGAGTATATCCTCTTCGATGGGCTGAACGACACGCTGGCCGATGCACGCAAGCTGGTGCGCCTGCTCGATGGGCTACAATGCCGCATCAACCTCATCCGCTTCCATGCCATCCCCGACTCGGAACTCGACGGTGTACCCATGGAACGCATGGTGGCTTTCCGCGACTACCTCACACGCCACGGGCTGTTCACCACCATCCGCGCATCGCGAGGTGAAGACATCTATGCGGCTTGCGGAATGCTATCGACCAAGAAACTGAAGAACGAACCCAACAAACAACAATAACCATTATGAAAAAGTATTTCACCTATATGGCCGCCTGCCTCGTAGCTTTGTGCATAGCAAGTTGCAGTGGCAGCAACAACAAAGATGGCGTTCCCAAGGAAGAGACAAAGAAAGAACATTCCAACAAGGAGCAGAAAAAGAAAACCACCAAGGCAAAGAGCAAGAAGAAACTCCTGTTACCCAATGCCACTGGCCTCCCCTACGAAATGCTCGTGGTGATGGACGACGAGCAGTGGGAACGTCCCCTGGGCCGCGCAGTATATGAGGTGCTCGACACCGATGTGCCCGGCCTTCCCCAGTCGGAGCGCTCGTTCCGCATCACACGCGTGGAGCCCAGCGGTATGAGTAGTAACATGTTCCGCATTATGCGCAACATCATTAAGGTAGACATCCAGAAGATCTACACCCAGCCCAAGTTCAAGTTTGCACGCGACGTATACGCCCACCCACAGATGGTGATGACCCTACAAGCCCCCGACGAGGCCAGCTTGACACAGTACGTTGAAGAGAATGCACAATCCATCATCGACTTCTTCACTAGAGCTGAGATGAACCGCGAGATTGATAACCTGCGCGAAGAGCACAACCTCGACATCTCCAAGTTGGCACAAGAGATCCTGGGTGTCGACGTATGGGTACCTTGGGAGGTCAACAAGTACAAGAAGGGTAAGGACTTCCTCTGGGCATCGACCAACACGGCTGAGAAAGACATGAGCATCGTGCTTTACTCATACCCCTATACCGACAAGAACACCTTTACACTGGAATACTTCCTCGACAAGCGCGACTCGGTAATGAAAGCCAATATACCCGGTGGCCCCGAAGGAAGCTATATGACCACCCAACGCGACTATGTGTATGTGAAGGATGCCACCGTGCATGGCAAGTATGCCCAAGTGGCACGTGGTCTGTGGCGTGTGAAGGGCGACCGCATGGGAGGCCCCTTCGTATCGCACTCGCGTGTCGATGAGGTCAACGGACGTGTCATCGTAGCCGAGGCATTCATCTATGCCCCCGAGTCATTAAAGCGCGATCTCATACGCCGCATGGAGGCAGCCCTCTACACCGTGCAACTCCCCGTGGAGCCTGAGGTGAACAACCTTTCATACAACCTCGAGGAAATCGTCATTGAACCCGAAATGAAATAAAACAACAATACGACATACAATTATGGAACAGAATAACAGAATCAAGATTGGCATTACCCAAGGAGACGTCAACGGCATCGGCTATGAGGTGATACTGAAGACCTTCGACGAGCCCGAAATGCTCGAACTGTGCACTCCTATTATATATGGCTCGCCCAAGATTATGACCTACCATCGCAAGGCACTCAACTTGGAGACCTCCTTCTCTATCATCAATTCGGCATCCGAGGCACAGCACGGACGCATCAACGTGGTGAACTGCAACGACGACGAGGTGAAGGTGGAGTTGGGCAAGCCCAGCAAAGAATCGGGCAAGGCCGCCTTCGATGCACTGGAGAAGGCGATGAGCGAATACAAGGATAACCTCTACGACGTGCTTGTGACCGCACCCATCCACAAGCAGATGATACAATCCGAAGGCTTCACCTTCCCCGGCCACACCGAATACATAGAGCAGAGCGTGGGCGAAGGTGCCAAGGCACTGATGATACTCGCTAGCGAGCGCTTGCGCGTAGCACTCGTCACCAGCCACATCCCCGTAGCCAAAGTGGCATCGGTAATCACCAAGGAGCTCATCGAGGAAAAGCTGCGTTTGTTTGACACCTCACTCAAGGCCGACTTCCGCATCAACGACCCTCGCATTGCAGTGCTTTCGCTCAACCCCCATGCCGGTGACGGAGGTGTCATCGGTACCGAGGAGGAGACAATCATCACACCTGCCATCAAGGAGATGAACGAGCAGGGCATCCTCTGCTATGGTCCCTACCCTGCCGACGGCTTCTTTGGCAACGGCACATTCAGCCGCTTCGACGGTGTGTTGGCAATGTATCACGACCAGGGACTCACTCCCTTCAAGGTGCTGGCTATGGACGAAGGAGTTAACTTCACCGCAGGCTTACCAATCGTGCGCACCTCACCCGACCACGGCACAGCCTTCGACATAGCCGGCAAGGGTGAGGCTTCAGAAAACTCGTTCCGTCAAGCCGTCTACATGGCCATCGACATCCTCCGCAACAGAAAGAGTTATGCTGAGGCAACCCAAAACCCTCTACGCAAGCTATACTTCGAGAAGCGCGACGATAGCGACAGACTGAAACTTGAATAATCTACTTCAGGCAAGCACATACAGGATGAGACGCACTCAAGCGTCTCATTCGTTCTTTCATAATAGTACCGTGCGGAAAACACTTAACGCCACACCGCCTTGAACACCGGCACTGTGCATTGCGTCGTGGTGTCGTACCCGAACCAATATCCGTGGCCCTCATCATCGGTTGGAAGAAAACAGAGACGATAAGTCTCGGCATATTCGCCATAAACGACAATCCACTCCTCCGATGGATATATGTGCTTGGTACGCACCCCCTCAGCAGGGCGTTTCTTAAGCGACATACCCGCCTCAATCCACGCCACCGTGACATCCGTAACATAGCTCGGATAGTGCTCACGGCAGAAAAGATACAACAACTCGCCACGCCGCTCGAGGCTCATGGGTTGATCAATGTAGTTATGTTCCGTCAGGTGGTGCAAGAAACGACGCAGGAAGTCCCCCTCCTCAAGAATGAGCCTTCGCGTCATCCCTTGCCACGCTTCCGTGTTGTAATAGGCATCGAGTAGACGCGACAGACGACGAGCCTCTTGAAGTTCGGCACAGGTAATGAAATCGGTCTCAAGCACCTCGTATGGAGGAAGTGGCGAGTATCGTATGCCCAACTTGGCAGCATCGCGCCTCATCACCGTGCCGGGCAATAATTTCAGCGACTCCAACTGTATCTCCCCTGCTTGGTATGTGGCAAGCGTACGTATATCCTCATATATCTGTGCCAGCGTATAGAGCGGCAGACCAGCGATAAGATCGGCATGCGTCACCAGATTAGGGAGCGCACAAAGAAAGCACAACCCGTCCAGAGCATCGCCCAAGGAGCCCTTGCGCTGACTCTTATCCAGTACCTCTTGCCGCAAACTCTGTATGCCCGCTTCGAGGTGGAGCAATCCGTGGGGCATTCCCGACAACACCTCGCGTACATTCTGTGGCAACAATGCAGGGTGCACCTCCAAGTGAAAGCGTAGTTGCGGGTGGAACTCCTCGAAGAGTCTCAGCAATTCGATAGCGTGGCGCGGATGATAGTTGAACGTACGGTCAAGTACGCGCACATCTCGTATACCCCGTTCACGAATGCGATGAAGACGCCGTCGTATATTCTCAAGAGGAAGCATCCGGATGGGATCGCCCACCCCACTAACACAAAAGGCACACGTATTGAAACATCCGCGTGTGGTCTCCACCTGCACGAAGGGCTTACCCCAC
Organism: Bacteroidaceae bacterium; assembly: GCA_045661085.1. Lineage (GTDB taxonomy): Bacteria > Bacteroidota > Bacteroidia > Bacteroidales > Bacteroidaceae > UBA1189. The sequence continues at coordinate 24,791 of JAZRFA010000052.1, read as the reverse complement.
GTGAAGAGCGTACTCTCCTCAGGAGCCTTGAGCGAAGCGAAGTCTACCACACGAGAAAGCCCTTGGTCGTGATAGACATCTTTATATATGTAGCACAATCCCGGTATAGCTGTCCATGCTTCAGGAACGTTCCACACATCGAGCCATAGGGGAAAGCTCTCCTCCCCCTCGCCACGCAGCACGCAATCGACCTCGCGGTGCACCTTCAGATACTCCCCGTTATCACCCAGAAACTCGGGACCACCCAATATCACCACCGTCTGTGGCAGCAATGCCTTCACCCTTGCTACGATGTGCAACAGATGTTCGTGCGTGAAGAGCCATGCCGTAGCAGCCACCACATCGGGACGATGGGCATAGATGGCCTCCACTGCCGTACCTACCGATTCGTTTGTCGTCGTGCGCACCACTTCCCACTCTACATCGGTGCGATGCATCACCTGAGCATGTAGTGCAGGCAATGCCAATGAGCTGTGTGCATACGAGCAATTAAGGTCAATCCAAAGGATACGCATAAACTTTGTCTATAATCTGTTACAAAAGTAGAAACAAACGATCAAAACACAAAAGAATTGCAAACGAATTTATATTCGTCCGTCGGCACTAAACTTACATCGAAGTTGAGGGTTAAGAGTTTACAACAGACTCGCCTTTTTACATAAACCTATACGACTGAAAGCTTTTGTATACACCGTTTGCTGCGCACTTTAAATATTTTAGTGCAATAAGAGCTGATATATAGGCAGAATCATTTGGTACGTTCAATGCTTTTACTTACCTTTGCGAAAAACGTTGAAAATTAAGACAACTAAACCTAAAACAATAATATCATGTGGAAAAGATTCTGCGGTTGGCTCTTAAGAGTGATGGGATGGACAGTAGACAATCCTACGGTTGTCCCTGAAGACAAATGCATCATACTCGGCGTGCCGCACACTTCGGGATGGGATTTCGTGATCTCATACCTCTTCTATACTTCAATCGGAGGCAATGCCAAGGTGATGATCAAGAAGGAGTTCTTCTTTTGGCCTTTAGGCGGATTGCTACGCAAATTGGGCGGATTACCTGTAGATCGCAAGAATGCCACACGCCTTGTGCTCAGCACTATCCACGAAATGAAGGAAGCTAAGGTATGCCATCTTGCATTGGCTCCCGAAGGAACACGCAAGCCCATCAAGCGTTGGAAGACAGGTTTCCACACCATCGCTCGCGAGGTGGGATGCTCAGTATATATGGGCTACTTCGACTGGGGCACCAAGCACGTGGGTTGGGGCAAGAAGGTGGAACTCACTGATGATGCCCGTGCCGATATGCAACGCATCCAAGAGATGTACGAAGAAATGCACCTCGTGGGCAAACACAAAGCGAACTACATAACAAGATAAACAACCTAAACCATACAATACAATGATTCAACTCTACAAGCGCATGAAGCGTATGAGGGAAAACTATGTGGACACCCTCGCCAAACTGTACGAATATGCAACCACGGCATACGCCAAGAAGCAGTACACCCAGTGGTACAACACTAAAGAAGGTGGTTACACCTACCACGAGTTCAAACAGAAGTGCGACGGCATCTCTAAGATTCTCACCCAATATGGCATTGGCACTGGCGACAAGGTAGCCATCCTCTCACAGAGCATGCCCAACTGGTCGGTAGCCTTCTACGCCACCGCACCCTTTGGACGTATTGCCATCCCCATCCTCCCCGATAGCTCTGAGAACGAGGTAACCAACATCATCAACCACTCTGAGAGCAAGGTGATGTTCGTGTCACAAAAGCTCGCCGGCAAGCTCAGCCAGGAGGTGAAGGATAAGATGGTGCTCATCTTTGACCTCGACACTTTCGAACTGCTCAAGGCCGACGAGGAGCACTTCACCTGCGACGGTCGCACAAGTGTACCTACTCCCGACGATATCGCTACGATCATCTACACCTCAGGCACTACCGGTAGCGCCAAGGGTGTAGTATTGAGCCATCGTAACCTGACATCGAATGTCATCACCTGCTACCACTCATGCAAGCGCACCGAAAAGGACCGCTGGCTCAGCGTGCTCCCCATGGCACACACCTTGGAGATGACACTCGGCATGCTCTACCCCATGTATTGCGGTGCCACGGTATACTACTTGCCCAAGCCTCCTGTAGCATCACTCTTGCTCAAGGCTCTCAAGGTAGTGAAACCCACCACCATGCTCACCGTACCGATGATTATCGAGAAGGTATACAAGGGAAGTGTGCTCCCCACCATACAGAAGAGTCCTGCACTCTCGTGGATGAACGAGCACATGAACGGACTGATGTGCAAGATTATCGGCATGAAGCTGAAGAAGACCTTTGGCGGACACATGACCTTCTACGGCATCGGTGGTGCCAAGCTCGATCCCGAGGTAGAGAAATTCCTCCTCAAGGCTGGCTTCCCCTACGCCATCGGCTATGGACTCACCGAGACCTCTCCCCTCTTGGGCTACGCTATGCACGGATGGCGCACAGTAGGTTCATTCGGCTATCCCGTATATAATGTACAGCTCAAGCTTCACAACGTAGACCCCAAGACTGGTGAAGGTGAAATCGTGGCCAAGGGTCCCAACGTGATGCTCGGATACTACAAGGATCCCGTGCGCACGAAGAGCGTGTTCACCGAAGACGGATGGTTCCGCACCAGCGACATTGCCACCGTTGACGAAAAGGGACGCTACTTCATCAAGGGTCGTAATAGCAACATGATTCTCGGTCCCTCAGGTGAGAACATCTACCCCGAAGAGATTGAGAACGTGATTAATAACGTGGAGGGTGTGAGCGAGTCTATCGTCGTAGAGCGCAATGGCCGCCTCGTAGCTCTCGTGCAACCCATGGAGAACTACATCGAGTGGGACAATGAGAATGTCGACAAGATCTACGACTTCATCGAGAGTTGGAAGGAGAAGATGCTCAAATCCGTGAACAAGAATGTCAACAAGTCATCACAGGTGAGCTCCGTAGAGGTAATGAGGGAGCCATTCGAAAAGACTGCTACACAAAAGATTCGCCGCTTCAAGTACAAGGAAACAGCCCCCACCGTGGAGCAGGAAAAGAAGAGCAAAGAGGATAAGAAAGACTAGCCTTCCCCCCTCTAAGAATCATTTATACAAAAACTCCGGGCCTGAGCTCGGAGTTTTTTGCATACATATATGGCTTTCCAACCTACCAGGCATAGCCCTGAATCTCCCGCCATAAAAGAATGATGGAAAAACAATATAATATTTACTACCTTGGTGAACCTTTTGTGATGCATCGTGTTGTATAGTCAGAGCAACAACAAAAGCTGCTACCTTACATAAAGACTTTTTCTTAATCATTCAACCGATTGGGCTGCTCCTCTTAGGGATAAGGGGAGCAGTCGTTTTGTATTGTCTACACCGTAAAATATCGGTGCAAGTTTTGTATTTCGCCCGCTTATTCGTATTTTTGCAGAATATATTGTGCAATAGAGTTGTGATATGAATAAGATATTTAGATATACCGCATTAGCCATCGCGCTGACCGCATCAATACAACTGGCCACAGCGCAAACCAACAACTACTTCCTACATACGGTAACCAAGGGACAGGGGCTATACTCCATCTCACGAATGTATGGCGTGACCGAGGCCGACATCATCAATCTGAACCCGGGAAGCGATGTCGTGATAAAGGCCGGACAACAACTGCGCATTCCGCAAATCAAGAAATCGGCAGCCGAAGCCAATGTGCCGCAAGCACAAGTCGAAGGTCAGCGATTCCACACCATCAAGGCCGGAGAGACGCTGTACCGACTGACCGTAATCTATGGACTCACTGCACGAGAGATATGTAATGCCAACCCAGGACTGAGTGCCGAGAACTTCAAGGAGGGACAGGTCATCATCATTCCCGAAAACAAGCCTATAACACCCGTAATCACACAGCCTAAGGCGACCGAGCCGGCACCTATCGCCGTGGCACCGACCACACCCACAAAGGAGGAGAAGACCAACAACTGCCGCAAGGAGCACGTGGTGAAACGCAGGGAGAATATCTACCGCATCAGCCGTATGTATGGCATCAGCGAGTTGGAGCTGGTGAATGCCAACCCCGAACTGCGCGAGCGCAAGATGAAAACTGGCGAGGTGCTGTGCATACCCTACACCAAGGAAGAGCTGGAGAAGAGACAGGCCGAGACACCCAAACATAAAGAAGAGGAGGAAATACCCGTAGACCTCGTAGTACCTACCGACGAGGAGCTCTTTGCGAAGTCGAAACTTATCCCAGAAGACATAGAGCAAATCAAGGCAGCCATTATACTTCCCCTGATGCTGGGCGACAGCATCACGAGCGAGCAGATGAAGATGGTAGAATTCTACGAAGGCGTGCTGCTGGCACTCGACAGTCTCAAGAAACAGGGTGTGTCGGTAGACCTGCACATCTACGACTCGGGCAACAAGTTGACATCCATCGCGCCCATACTGAACAAACCCGAGATGCGTGGGATGAACCTCATCATAGGCCCCGTGCACGACACCCACATCAAGGAGGCGGCCGCTTTTGCCGACACTACCGGCATAAGGCTTGTGGTGCCCTTTGCACGACAGATCGACGAGGTGTTCACCAACCCCTACATCTATCAGGTGAATACACCGCAAAGCTATTTCTACTCGGAGGTATATGACCACTTCTTTATGCAGTTCCCCCACCCCAATGTCATCTTCTTCGAGTCACCCGAGGAGGAGGACGATGAGCTCATCGGTGGATTCAAGCGCGAGCTGAGCTATCGCGATGTACACTACACCGTGCTCCCTGCCGACACGGCAACCAATAAGGACAGCATCATGGCTCACCTGGACATCGACCGCGAGAACATCCTGATGATGACATCGGAGAAGAGCGGAAGCTTGAACAATATGATACCCGTATTCCAGTTGCTCGTACGCGACACGGCATCCACAAAGTTCGACACGCACCTCTTCGGCTACCCCCAGTATCAGGTATACACCAACAACCACCTAGCATCGTTCTACGAGATAGACACCTACTTCTACTCATCGTTCTACACCAACAACCTGCTGCCCGAGGCCAAGGCGTTCCACCAGAAATACCGACGCACCTATAGCAAGGAAATCGTGAACCGATATCCCAAGTATGCCATCCTCGGATTTGACATCGCCTACTATTTCCTCAAGGCAATGCACCTGTATGGCACCGATATCGACAGCCGCCTACACAAGATGAAGTATGTTCCCCTACAGACTGGATTCAAGTTTGAGCGAGTCAACAACTGGGGAGGCTTCATCAACCGCAAGGTTTTCTTCGTGCACTTCTCCAAGGACTACGAATTACAAACCATTGACTTCGACTAATGAAACGACTGATATTACCCCTCTTGTGTATACTGCTGGGCACTGCGTCCTTTGCCCAAGTGGGCGAACTGCGCAGCAATCTCGCCGTCGGATTCAACGGTGGATACAACCTCAGTAAGGTGGACTTCAGCCCCACCATCAAGCAAAACCTGCACCCCGGACTGACGGGCGGACTCACACTGCGCTATACTACCGAAAAATACTTCTCACTCATCTGTGCCGCGCAACTCGAAGTAAACTTCGCACAGCGTGGATGGGACGAAATGATTGACGACGGTTCGAACAACACCTATAGTCGCACCACCAACTACGTAGAGATACCCTTCCTTGCCCACATCGGATGGGGAAAGGAGGATCGCGGACTACAGTTTTTCATCAATGCCGGTCCACAGCTAGGATTCTATCTTAGCGATAGCGAGCATTACGGATTCACCGAAGAGTACCCTTGGGACATCAGCAAGCGCCCCAACAACATCATCGAACAATATGGCAGGGAGATCGAGAACACACTTGAATACGGCATCGCCGGAGGTGCAGGTCTGGAACTGAAGACAGGCATCGGAAACTTCATCATCGAAGGCCGCTACTTCTTCGGACTCTCCGACATGTTCGGCAACTCCAAAGCCGACCCGTTCGGACGTTCGGCAAACACCACCATCACCGCCAAGATATCCTACCTGATAGATATCACCAAGTAACCAGCACGCAGTAGCAACATTCAACACACACTTATATATGAAGAATAACAAACGACACGGAAAGAAAGGCCCCAACCAGATATTTCACTATTCTCCGGTAGAGAATACCACGTTGCTACCTTTCCTATATGTTATACTCGCGCCCAAGAGCAAAAGCGACATCAAATCTATGCTAGCCCATCATCACGTGGCAGTAAACGGACAGCCTTTGACTCAATTTGACACCCCCTTGACACCCAAGGATAAGGTCTCGATAAACTTCACCCGCCCCTTTGCCGTGCTTCGTGCCAGCCAGCTTCACCTCCTCTACGAAGATAAGTACCTCGTAGTGGTAGAGAAGGCAGCTGGACTGCTCACCATGGGACACGACAATAAGAAAAAGACCGCACAGAGCCTGCTTACCGATTACCTGAAGCAGAAGGATGCCCGCTCCGCGGCCTACGTGTGCCACCGCCTCGACCAATACACCTCAGGCATCCTCGTCTTTGCCAAAGATCCAGACCTGCAACGCGAGCTACGCTACAATTGGGACAATTACGTACGCGAGCGCTCCTACACCGCTGTCGTCGAAGGATGCCCTGAGCCCCCCCAACAGGAGTTGCGCCACAACCTCGTGGAAAACAACAACAATATGATGGTATACGTAGCCCGCAAACCCGATGAGGGACGACTGGCCGTGACACGATACCGCGTGGTGCAAAGCAACGAGTACCACGCATTGCTCGACCTGCAAATCTTCACTGGACGCAAGAACCAGATTCGTGTGCAACTTGCCGAGATTGGCTATCCCGTAGCCGGTGACCGCAAGTATGGCGGAAAGACCAACCCCATAGGCCGACTCATGCTACACAATCACCGTCTCTCGATTATACATCCTATAACACGCGAACTGATGCACTTCGAGATCCCCGTACCTGCAGCATTCCGCAAGGTTGTGCAAAACCGTGAGATGAACGATTAAGGGTTATGGGTTTTGGGTTATAGGTTATGGGTTATAGGCTTTGGGCTGTTAGTCCTAAACTCCTAACTCCTAACTCCTAACTCTTAACTCTCAACTTTCATCTTAACTCTTCCCTCTTAACTTAAAAAAAGACTCCATGACCACCCTGATACACCAAGCCACCATCGTCAACGAAGGCGAGCAGTACGTAGGTAGCGTACTCATCGAAGATAATCGCATAGCAGCCATCATCCGCGGCACCGACACTCAAGGTTTCAGTGCCGACCACGTTATCGATGCCAAAGGGAAATATCTCATACCTGGATGCATTGACGACCACGTACACTTCCGCGACCCAGGTTTGACCCATAAAGCTGATATGCACACCGAGAGTCGTGCGGCAGCGCGAGGTGGCATAACCTCGATAATGGATATGCCCAACTGCAACCCGCAGACCACCACGATAGAGACCTTGGAGGCCAAGTTTGCCGACGCCAAAGAGAAATGCCTCGTGAACCATTCCTTCTACCTCGGTGCCACGACCAACAATATCGACGAGGTGCGTCGTGTAGACCCACATACCATCTGTGGTGTGAAGCTCTTCATGGGTAGCAGCACAGGCGGCATGCTTGTCGACCAAGACGAGCGCATTGAGGCCATCTTCAGCGAGTCGCCCACACTCATCGCCCTGCATTGCGAAGACCAGAGCATCATATCGGCCAACACCGTCAAGTATAAGGAAGAGACCGCAAGCGACGACCCCGCAGTGGAGTACCACCCCCTCATTCGTAGCGAGGAAGCCTGCTACCAGTCGACCAAGAAGGCCGTAGCACTGGCCAAGAAGACAGGAGCCAAGATACACATCATGCACATCAGCACGGCACGCGAGTTGGAGTTGCTGCAGCTGGGCGACCTCAAGGACAAGCAGGTGACTGCCGAGGTGTGCCTCCCCCACCTCTACTTTACCGATGCCGACTATGCCACCTATGGCACACGCATCAAGTGCAACCCTGCCGTGAAGACCGAGGCCGACCGCGACGCCTTGCGCAACGCCCTACGCGATGGACTCGTCGATGTTATCGGCACCGACCACGCACCCCACCTCCCTGCCGATAAGGTGGGCGGTTCACTGAAAGCCGCGTCGGGCATACCTACCATACAGTACGTACTCCCTGCGATGCTCGAGCTCGCCGACCAGGGCATCATCACCCTCCCCGAGGTCGTGGAGAAGATGGCACACAACCCCGCCATATTGTATAAGGTCAAGGAGCGCGGCTTCATCCGCGAGGGCTATCGTGCCGACCTCGTACTCTTGAGCCCTGATGCTCCCTACACCGTCACCACTGAAGAGATAGAGAGCAAGTGTGCCTGGAGCCCCTTTGAGGGGCACACCTTCCGTTGGAACATCACACATACCTGGATTAATGGCCATGCCGTATATGCCTGCGACGAGTTCGATGAGAGCGTGATGGGCGAGCGTATGGAGTTCTGCTGATTCTTGTGTAGCGTTTAGCGTGTAGTGTTTAGAGCGACATAACCTTATGCCACAAAGAAACTCCGTTTCTGCATTGCTTTTCCCTACGGCCAGCGAACATTGTTTCAGCACTCTCCACTACACCGTTCGCGAGGTAGCTCCCTATATCAACTGGATCTATTACTTCCACGCTTGGGGTATGGAGCCGCGCTTTGCAGCCGTTGCCGACATCCACGACTGCCCCTCGTGCCGTACGTCGTGGAAAGCCTCCTTCCCTGCCGAGGAGCAGGCCAAGGCCCGCGAAGCCATGAAGCTCTACGACGAAGCCACAGAGCTGTTACGCCAATGGGCTGACGAACCCATCTGTCACGCCATCTTCCGCTTGACCGATGCCTACAGCGAGGGCGACGACATCATCGTAGATGGCGGAGTACGCATCCCCTTCCTACGCCAACAACACGTAGGCAAGTCAGGCTACACCCTCTGCCTAAGCGACTTCATTAGAGGAGCCCATAGAGAGGACGAAGACAGACAACGGACAACAGACAACAGACAACCGACGACAAACCGAGAGCAATCAAGCTCGCTTGAATTGCCAAGGTGCGAAGGAGGATTAACAGAGACGACAACTGGAGACAGTCCTTTGACTATAGACCGTTGTCCGTTGTCTGTTGTCCGTTGTCCTCTAAACCCTACACCAACTAACGACATCGCCAACACCATCGGCCTCTTCGCCACCACGGTATCGCAGCCCCCATTAAATGCTCATCTCTCATCTCCCAACCTTGACTACGTCGACCTCAAGGTCCAACTCTCCACCTTGTCCGACCGCCTTGCCGAGGCCACGGCCGAGAAGATGCACGAGGAGGTGCGCAAGCACCATTGGGGCTACGCCAAGGACGAGCAGTTGACGATGCGCGAGCTCCACGAAGAGAAGTTCCAAGGCATACGCCCTGCCGTGGGCTACCCCAGCCTCCCCGACCAATCCATCAACTTCCTCATCGACGAGCTGCTGCCCCTCTCCGAGATAGGCATCACCCTCTCCGAGAATGGTGCCATGAGCCCCCACTGCAGCGTCTCGGGCCTCATGTTCGCCCACCCCAAGGCACACTACTTCTCCGTGGGGCACATCAGCGAAGAGCAACTCCTCGACTACGCCCGCCGCCGAGGTATCACCCCCGACCAGGCCAAGAAATTCCTTGCTTCAATGATCAACGGCTAAAGCCTCATCCTTATGGTATTTCCGTGCAAAGGTACGGGCAGAAGAAAATATTAAAATCTCAGAGGCCATTTTTCGAGATAACCTCCACAAATCCATCCCGTTAGACCCATATTTTCTTGTCAGGATTTTCTTCGTTCTCAGAATTGGAGGTATCTGATGTCTTCTAACACCTCGAATATGACAAATAAAAAAGGAGAAGGGGCTGTGCCCCTTCTCCATATACGGATATGCTTACGCATCACCGTTCCATACTATTCACGCCATAGGTTACCCCAACTACCACGGCGATCATTAGTGAGCGCCTCGTAATCGTTGCTTGCTTCCTTATCGGTATAGCCTACTGATGATACGGCAAGCATCTCGGCTGCCTCAATCTCCACGACATCCATCTCTGGTGTTATATACTTTTTCTTCATTCGATACATCATTATTATATTCTTCTTACTTTAATTCTTCAGACAAGCATTGATGACACGCACCGCATCGGCCACGTCCACTACGCCATCGCCATCCACATCGGCCTTGCCCGCATACTCTCCCGTGAGACAGAGGTTGATGACGCGCACGGCATCAGCCACGTCGACCACCCCATCGCCATTGGCATCGCCCGTCGGGGTAGTCTGTATATTGTCCTGCTCCGTGCCGTCGGGCAGACTGGGCTCTAACGGGTTGGCAGGGTTATACTCGAAGCGTGCCACCAGTGTCACGTCGCGGTCGGGCATGTTGAACGAGAAGGTCAAGTTCTTGCTCATCAGCGTGCTGCCGTCGTACCATCCGAGGAAGGTATATCCCGTGTTGGGCGTCGCCCTCAGGCCGCTCACCGTCTGGTCATACTTATAACTCACTCCGCTCTCCTTGTTGAAGGTGCAGGCCGTGAGCGGCTCGGCCACGAGGTAGAGACGGTTGTCATTGAGCAACGGCTCGTCGGGTGACGAGGGTGTAAACTCATACACTGCCGTGAAGGTCACTGCATCGTTCTCCATCGTATACTTGGGCGAGGCTTCGCTGCTATACCACTCGCCATTCTTCTCCCAGTGCGAGAAGGTGTAGACCGAACTACGGCGCGAGCTGCTCAGCGTCACCACTGTGCCCTCCTTGTAGTGGCCAGCACCCGAGAGCGATGATACCGCCTCGGTAGGCTGGCCCTTCATTGTCAGTTTACTATATAGGTACGGCTCGGCCGGGTTGGTGGGGTCGAATCCCTGCGCAACCAGTGGCAGATGGCCTGCCAGTGCAAGCAGCAGGATTGTTAGGTATTTTAGATATTTCATTGGCATGTTTTTTATTTACAATTTGACCATTTACTTTGCTGTGTCATTTTGAGCGTAGTGAAAAATCTCGCAGAGTGCCCAGACCAAGTCCTAACGCGAGATCCTTCACTACGTTCAGGATGACAACAAGGCATAAAGGGACTATCGTTTTAATCGTCAAATTGTAATTTAAACTTATAACTTCACCACCTTACGGTTCTCCTTGATATAGACACCCTGCTCGGTAGCCTCATTCACGCGCTGGCCCTTGACGTTGTAGATTTCTGAATTCTGATTTCCGATTTCTGCATTGTCGATGCCTGTCGTACCGGCCTTCATCATCACAGTGAAGCGATCTTCGAAAGTACCCTCTTCGGTCATGAAGGTGTAGCTACCCTCGCTGAAGTCGTGGACAGTGCCCGTGAGGTTATCCTTGATGCAAATGGGAGCATCCATGCGGGGTGCTGCCAAGGTGTAGTTGCCTGCGGCAGGTGCAGTGTAGCCCATGGTTACGATACCCTCGGCCACGGGGCGCTCATTGATAGCATACTTCACGGCACGGCTGTCTACGGTGTAGAGCTGTGTCATGCCTGCAGTCTCGAACTTGGCAGCATCGCAAGCAGTCTCGTAGCCCATAGCTGCATTGTTGTTGAATACCACACGTGTTTGGTCAGTTTCCTCACCATTGCTGAGCGTGATGTTCACAAGCAAACGGTCGGGGTTAATGGGCATAGCACGACGACGAGCATGAGCCTTGGCTGCAGACTCCTGTGCTTGATTGTACGTCATCTGACGATCTGCGCTGTAGGTAACCGCATAAGTATCTTCGGGCTTCTGTACGAAGAAACCTTCGAACGGAGCCAACTGGTAGTCGTCGTCACCGGGGCGGATAGCGATATACTTGCTGCCGTCCCATACGGTGATGGGGGCTGAGTAGTCTTCGCTTGTCACCTCATAGTAACTCAGGTAGGGGTTACCCACAAAGTTCCAGCTGGCATCGTGCATATTCTCTGTCGCGTGAGCCACCAACTCGTTGTACTTATCCTCGTGCTTAATCTTCTGGTTCTTGGCTGTGAGTACAAGTACATCCTCTCTTGAACATTGGAAGATATATCCCGTAGCAGCCTTCAGGAAGTTGCCGTTACCATCAGAGGTCACGTTCTTCCAACCACCCTTACCGTTGTTGGCACGCTCCTTGCCATCGTAGTAGCGGAACACCCAATCGGCACCACCTCGCATCTGAATATCCTCTCTCTTCACATCGAAGGGGAAGCAGAAGAAGTACCACTTACCTGCCTTCACATTGATATGGAAGTGCAACTCACCGGTATTGACACATCCGTCAGGACCTGACACCACGATAGAGCCACCATCGGTACCATTATGTTCAATGTCCACATTACCCAAGTCTTGTACGATATCGTCCTCTACGATAAGACCCGAGTTGTTGCCCATCTCGGCATCGGGATTCTTGTCGCCCTCACCCACGATGGCACCGGTAGTGCTGTCCAATTCCTTGTCGCCCACGAGGTAGAAGTTCTCGTAGGGTTCGTCAAACTCGGCGAAGCTGGTGAACTGGCTCCACTGCGTGTCGTAGAAATAGTCCCAGTAGCTCACCTTGGGAGCATGCAGAGTACCCTTAAAGTTATTACCGTTCTTGTCGAATGTATTCTGACCGATACTAATGGGCTCTACGGTGTAGACATACACATCGTTGAGACTAGAACATCCATAAAATGCATAATCACCTACCGAACGAACAGAACTTGGAATGCGGATTTCCTTTAGGCTACTACACTCAGAGAAAGTGCCATAAAAACTTAAGGTACCTCCCTGTATTTTCTCCAACGTAGGAGGAAGCACTATAGTCTTGAGATTGCTGCAACCTAGGAAAGCGCCTTGACCCAACGATATCAAACCATCATGAAAAGTTATTGAAGTGAGCATATTGCAATACCTGAATGCATCATTTCCTACCGAAGCCAACCCCTTAGGCATGGTGATGTTGGTAAGCGCATTGCAACCATAGAAAGCAGAGCTACCAATCGAAGTAACACCCTCGGGCAAGGTAATCGCTGTAAGCGCATCGCAATTATAGAAAGCATAGCCACCAATCGAAGACACACCCTCGAAGAGTGTCACGTCTGACAGAATGGCGTTATTGGCTACACCATAATATCCCACATTTGTAATGTTTTTGGGGAAGACAAGGCCTAGCAGCTTACAGTTGTAGAGACCATAACCAGGGAACTTGTTGTCTTGGGTGCAATAGCCTGAGTAGTGCTCATAGGCATTCGCTACGATGGTTGCATCCTCGAGGTTGAGGTGGCGCAGCAGAGGCATCTTGTTGCGCATCACCATGAAGTCGTAGCTGTTGATGCTGCCGCTAACGGTGAGGTCGGTCACAAACTTCAGGTCCTCGTCACCGATAGCCACATGCAGTGCCGACTTGTCAGCCTCGGCAGTGAGCGCCACGCTCTTCACGCGAGCATTGGCATCGTCGATGGTAATCTGCGAAGCCAAGTCCGCCCAATAAGAGGCCGTGAGATAGTCCTCATAGGCAGCCCCAGGAACAGCAAATACCATATTAAGAGGAATATTACTTGATGTAGTCAATGCGGGTGGCGTGGTTGATTTAAGCACAACGTCAATGAGGCTGCTGCAACCAGAGAAGGCAGAGCCACCGATCGAAGTAACACCCTCAGGGAGGATGATGGAGGTCAGCCTGCTGCAATTACGGAAGGCATAGGTGCCAATCGAAGTAACAGTAGCAGGAATCTCTACCTCAGTGAGTAATTCTCCATCAAGATACAACTTGACATCTTTACCATAATAGTTGGGATGAGAAGAATCACTGGAATAATTTATTTTTAACCACGACTCTATACTACCTATATGTATATCAGCTAGGCTGTTGCAATAAGAGAAGGCTTCGCTACCAATCGAAGCAACACTCTCAGGGAGGATGATGGAGGTAAGGCTGCTGCAATCTCTGAAGGCAGAGACACCAATCGAAGTAACACCCTCAGGGAGGATGATGGAGGTAAGGCTGCTGCAGTTATAGAAGGCATAGCCGCCAATCGAAGTAACACCCTCAGGGAGGATGATGGAGGTCAGGCTGCTGCAATCTCTGAAGGCATTGTCGCCAATCGAAGCAACACCCTCAGGGAGGATGATGGAGGTCAGCCTGCTGCAATCTCTGAAGGCAGAGCCACCAATCGAAGTAACACCCTCAGGGAGGATGATGGAGGTCAGGCTGCTGCAATATTGGAAGGCAGAGCCGCCAATCGAAGTAACACCCTCAGGGAGGATGATGGAGGTCAGGCTGCTGCAAGCATAGAAGGCATAGCTGCCAATCGAAGTAACACCCTCAGGGAGGATGATGGAGGTCAGGCTGCTGCAATTACGGAAGGCATAAGAAGGAATCGATGTAACAGTAGCAGGAATCTCTACCTCAGTGAGTAATTCTCCATCAAGATACAACTTGACATCTTTACCCAAATAGTTGGGATGAGAATAGTAATCGGAATAATTTATTTTTAACCACGACTCTATACTACCTATATGTATATCAGCAAGGCTGCTGCAACCAGAGAAGGCATAGCCACCAATCGAAGTAACACCCTCAGGGATGGTGATAGAGGTCAGCCTGCTGCAACTAGAGAAGGCATTCTGTCCAATCGAAGTAACCGTGTATACCTTATCGTCATAGGTGACGGTGGCGGGAATCACTACATCGCCACTGTAGGAGTTGGTGTTACTTTCGTAGGTTACCGCTACCGTAAGGGCAGAACTATTCGTAATGTTGTAGAAGATGCCGTCGACCTTGAAACTGTAGGCACTGGCTACTGTGCTGCACAAGAGCGCTGCTAATGTGAGCAGGGTTGATTTTAGGTGTTTCATATGGTTTTGTTTTAGTGTTTATTTTGCGATTACTTTACGGCCATTTACAATATACACACGTCCAGGGAGCATGTGAGTGACAGGCTGGCCTAATAAATTGAAAATTGAAAATTGAGAATTGAAAGTTGAATTCTGTGTGGGTGAAATGCCTGTGGTGCTGCCTCCGATGCGGAGTGAGGCTACGTTGGTGCCCTCGGGGAGCTCTACGTAGCACTTGCCTGCCGAGAGGGCGAAAGGCACAGCGCCTACGCGATAGAACATGGGGCCGTCGCCTTGGTTTTGCATCACGTAGCTGCCTGCGGTCAGTTCGCAGGGCACGAGGGTACCCACGAGGTGGCCGCTCTGCACTATGCCACCAGCGGGGTACTTGGCGGCATCGACAGTGCCAGAGATGGTGGCCGAGAAGCCCGCCTCGCTATATATTATATAAGGTGTGTAGGCCTCCATCTCGGCGACCTTGGTGAGCACGAGGGCATCGGCGGTGTGGGTGTCGCAGGTGTAGGCCTCGAGCGAGCCATCGGCGGGCAACGCATAGTCGAAGGGGAGGATGCAGGTGCCGAACTTGTTAGTTGCCGACACTTTCAAGGTGAGGGTGCTGGTGGCAGCGGCTTGTACGGCGGTGCTGACGTAGTCCTCGGGGAGATACTTGGTCTCGTCGGGGGTGACGAACTTCACGTTCTTGACCTTAATCTCCACATCACCGGGCTTGAGGTAGGGGGTTGCCTTCACGTAGAAGTCGAAGAGGTCGCCACTGGTCTTGGCAAAGAGGGCATTGGTAGAGGAGTAGCACGTTACGTTGAGCACGTTGCCAGCCACCACATTGGAGCCAAGCGTATGCTTATAGGTCCAACCTACGCGGTCGCTACCTGTGCGGGGATAGAAACCACCATTGCCATACATATAGACCTCGTAGCTATCGTCGGCCATGCACACCTCGAGGCCTTCGGGTAGTTCGAACGACATCTGATAGGCGGTGTAGGTGACATCTGATGCACTCTCAAGGCTGACGCTGATGTATATGGCATCGCCACCAGGAGTGAGTACCTGATCATCATAGACATTGATCACCACCTTGTCTGCAGTGACCTCATCAGCCTTGGCTGCGCCCACGGTGCCGAGGAGCAGCGCAATGAATAGGAGTAGTTTTGTTTTTCTCATACGCAAATCGTATCTTTTGCGCCTGTAGAGTCCCCGGATTCGGCAATTGGTGTATTGAGCTTTACAAAAAGAAAAGACGTGGGATTCTGTACTCCTGCTTATCCCAGTCTTCAGGCTCTCGCATTGCCTCCACCTCAGGATAAGCAACGCATCAGCCCACGCCGTGCAGTTTATATACGACCATCGCCTATGGCACTGCGCGAGAAGCTTGCTTTTATCTTCGATCAGCGACCTGAAGGTTTGCTTTGCTCAGCATGACAATACTTGTTCTGCCTGACAAAGCTAGGCCTCGCAGCCATAGGTTGGGTGTAATAAACGCCCGAAGTGGACGCTTCCGTTGCCGTATCTCTAGAGGTGGTTGTCAAATTTGCGAGATTTGAAGACCTCAAGATAACGTTCGTAAACGTCCTTTCTCAAAATGTCTTGCCCCACCCGCCCACTGCATGGGCTAATGGTTCAGAGGACAAAGGTACAATATAAATTCCGAATTATGAATTCTTTACTATAAAAAACGTATCAACAGTCTAGGCTGTACGAAAACAACGACAAATACCCGTGGGTGGTGAACAAAACGACCCTATATAACCATGTTTCCGAAATCAGCTGACCGGCTGACAGGGAGCATGCAACACGCATAGGCCCAGCATCTTATAGCAGTCAGCCCAGCTGACTGGGTTGACCGCGGGCTGACCATAAGAGAGAGAATTGCAGCGTTCGCAGTCGGCAGAAGGTCAGCCTCGGTCAGCAGGGATGACCGAGGTAAAGCATTATGAAACAGCACATTGCAACATCCCAGTCAGCTGGTCAGCCGAATCGGGGAAAGTATTGTTATGCATCTATCAGGGGCAAGCCAGACTGCCATCGCTCCTCCGAGAAAATCGGGTCTACCCACGAGGCGAATCTGGTAGACCCATTTTTTATCGAGGATAGACCCGGCAGCTCCCGAGGGTAGACCCAATTTTGGATTACCCCAAGGGATGAATTGTGCCAGAGCTGTCTGACAAGAAAAAAGCCTTTGTCTGATTTTTTTATCAGACAAAGGCTTTTTGAAAATTCTCTTTGTTCAATTTTTCTAGAGCAGAGCTACAATTTGCTAAAACAAAAAAAGCGAGCAACTTTCGCTGCTCGCTTCTCTGCGGAAAGGGAGGGATTCGAACCCCCGGTGCCTCTCAGCACGGCGGTTTTCAAGACCGCTGTAATCGACCACTCTACCACCTTTCCAATGCCTAACATGTAGGACTTTCTTTGAGCGGAAAACGAGACTCGAACTCGCGACCCTAACCTTGGCAAGGTTATGCTCTACCAACTGAGCTATTTCCGCAAAATTTCTTCGAAATTTTCGGCATCCTCGGCTGCGCTCGGCATAAACAAGTGTTCTTGCTTCTGCTCTCACTTGCACGAGAATTCCGCATTTCTGTTGTTCAGTATTTCAAGGAGCAATCGGTTTGTTTCCGTTTTGCGAGTGCAAAGGTACGGCTTTTTTCTGAACCACCAAACGTTTCTTGAAAAAAAATGCGAAAAATATCGTTTTTTCTTCAAAATCGCACAAAAACGCCCCTTTTCCCAGGGGTTCGCACCCTAAATAAGACCAAAAAGTAGCTTAACGGGACAAAACTTGGCCACACCAAAAGTTTGCACTATCTTTGCACCCACACACATTATATAATATAAAACAATGAAAAAAACTGTTATTGCTATGGCCATTGCCTGCCTTACAGCCTGTGGCACCAAGCACGACAATCCCGTGCTAGCTGATTCGGCCCTGCCGTTTGGTGCTCCCGAGTTTTCAAAGTACCAGTCGACCGACTACGAGCCCGCCTTCATGGCAGGTTTCGAGGAGCAGCGTGCCGAAATCGATGCTATCGTAGCCAATCCCGAGGCTCCCACCTTCGACAACACCATTGCCGCCCTCGAGCGTAGTGGCAAGAAGTTGGCCAAGGTAACTGGTGTATTCTTCAACCTCAACGAGACCGATGCCGACGACGTAATGCGCGAGGCCGAGAAGAAGCTCTCGCCCCTCTTCACCGAGCACAGCGCCTATATGACCATGAACGAGGCACTCTTTGCCCGCATCAAGGCGCTCTATGACGACAAGGCCAACCTCGGCCTCACCCGCGAACAGGAGATGGTGCTCGACAAGTACTACCGCATGTTCGTCAAGGGCGGTGCCCTGCTCGATGCCGAGAAGAAGGCACAGCTCATGGAGATCGACAAGCAGCTCTCGCTCGCCAGCATCGAGTTTGGCGAGAACGGCTTGGCCGAGACCAACGCCTTCGAGCTTGTCATCACCGATGAGAAGGACCTCGCAGGTCTGCCCCAGAGCTCTATCGACGCTGCCCGCGAAGCCGCACAGGCAGCTGGCAAGGAGGGATGGCTCTTCACCCTGCACAAGCCCAGCTGGATTCCCTTTCTGCAGTATGCCGACAATCGCGAGTTGCGCAAGCAGATGTACCTGGGCTATATCAACCGTGGCGACAACAACAACGAGCACGACAACAAGGAGGTCATCGCCCGTATCCTGAAACTCCGCCAGCAGAAGGCCCAGCTCTTCGGCTATGAGACCTTTGCCGAGTTCCAGCTCGAGGACAAGATGGCACAGACCCCCGAGGCTGCCTACAACCTGCTCATGACCATCTGGAACGCCGCTGTACCCAAGGCCAAGGCCGAGGCCGCCGAGCTGCAGAAGATGATGGATGCCGAGGGCAAGGGCGAGAAGCTCGAGGCATGGGACTGGTGGTACTACACGGAGAAGTTGCGCGAACAGAAGTATGCCCTCAGCGAGAGCGAGCTGCGCCCCTACTTCTCACTCGACAACGTACGCAAGGGTGCCTTCATGGTATCCGAGAAGCTCTTTGGCATGAAGTTCCAGCCCGTCGAGGGACTTGACATCTACCACCCTGAGGTAGAGACCTTCGAGGTGCTCGATGCCGACGGCTCACACCTGGCCCTCTTCTACACCGACTACTTCCCCCGCGCCACCAAGCGTGCCGGCGCATGGATGAACAATATCGTAGATGCATCGAACATCGACGGTGAGAATCAGCGCCCCATCATCGTCAACGTGGGCAACTTCACCCGTCCCACGGCCGACACCCCCTCACTCCTGACCATCGACGAGACCCGTACCCTCTTCCACGAGCTGGGTCACGCCCTCCACGGCTTCCTCACACAGACCCACTACCCCACCGTGAGCGGCACCAGCGTAGCCCGCGACTTCGTGGAGCTTCCCTCACAGATCATGGAGCACTGGGCCATCGAGCCTGAGGTGATGAAGATGTATGCCCTCCACTACGAGACCGGCGAGCCCATCACCGACGAGCTCATCGCAAAGATGCAGGCAGCCTCATCCTTCAACTCGGGCTTCGAGACCATGGAGCTCGTGGGTGCCGCCCTGCTCGACATGGAGTTCCACATGCTTAAGGACTACACCGACTTCGAGGCCAACGCCTTCGAGAAGAGCGTAGCCGACAAGATTGGTCTCCTGCCCCAGATTGCCTTCCGCTACCGCGGCCCCTACTTCAACCACATCTTCAGCGGTGGCTACGCCGTAGGCTACTACAGCTACCTGTGGGCCGAGGTGCTCGATGCCGATGGCTTCGAAGCCTTCCGCGAGAACGGCATCTTTGACGAGGCCACTGGCCGCAGCTTCCGCAAGAATATCCTCGAGATGGGTGGCAGCGAAGAGCCCATGACGCTCTACAAGCGCTTCCGTGGTGCCGAGCCCAACCCCGAGGCCCTGCTCCGCAACCGTGGTTTGATTGACTAAATCATCACATACACAAAAGAAGAGGCATCCTCGGCGTGAGGATGCCTCTTCTTTATATCATAGAGACAACAATATGGTGCTCAGTGTGATAAACGATGTCAAGTTTACTCCTGCGATTTCTCCTTCAGAACAGGTATATTGATCATTTGCCCTATCGCCACGTTGTTGAAGTCTTTCATCCAATTGTATTTGACAATGTAGGGCCATAGGCGTTTGTCACCATAGTACTTCAAGGCCAATTGGATGATGGTTTCTCCACGCTTCAGCTCGTGTGTCACGAGCGTGCCTTCCATCAAGTAGTCTGTTGTATCGGCAGGGGTGATATCCTTGATGGTCTTGGCTTCGAGCGATTCGGTGATTATCACAGAACAAAACTTCTCATCTGTTGCAGCAGGGGTGACCTCTTCATTCTGAGACTTTGAGCCCTCAGGAACAACAGCGGGGGCCGACGTTTTCTGTTCGGCCTTGTCATCCTCAGCCTCAGGTACTACAATAGGATCGATTTGTTCAGGAGTCTCATCCTTCTTCACAGGAAGTTCGGTCTTCACCTCAGGTTCATCGCCCCACTCCGCTCCGAGCTCCTCCTCCAGATTGGGATTCACTCTCATATCGCTAAATTCCTCCATCTCTTCCTCATACGAATCCTCTGAAACGAACATCGGGGAAAGACAAACGGTTGCGCCGATCAAGATAAGCACGACAAACAAGAGCACCCACAGGCAACCACAACCACGACGTTTCTTACGCTCTTCCTTAGGCTTGGGCATATCCGCGGTAGGGGTAATAATTTCTTTTTCTTCAAGAGAAGCGACTTCTTCAAACGCCTCTTCTTTAACCTCTATGGACTCGGCATTCGCCTCTTCATGTTCATTCGGACTGGATGACACTAAAGACTCAGACTCTTCCACAACCTCTTCCACTGGCACCACAGCAGACTCAACATCTACTATAACAGTCTCTGACTCCTTCACAGGACCTTCTTCAGCCTCCACGACATCAGCTACAGCGGGAGCTATCACCAAAGGTTCATCCTTCCCTACAGCCTCTGCCGACTCGGTTTCTACCATTGCGGGCTCAGCAATCTCTATGTCATCATTTTCGTCTGACGATACGCCATCCAATGTATCGGGCTCCTCTTCGGCAGGATAACCATCGTTGAGTTCAGTAGGCTCAAAGTGTGCAAACGGGCGGTTCACAAACTCCTTCATGGCACTATCGGGTGTGAACGATACCTTGGTGTGCCCTTTGATGGTAATTCGCTCACCCGTATTGACATCCACACTGCTGCGGTCGCTCACGGCCATCAGCTTGAAGGTTCCCAGCCCCTTAATCTTCACTATATTATCTTCTCGCAATCCCTTCTCTATGGTTGCGATAAAGGCGTGCATGAAGCTATCGGCCGCATCACGAGTGATACCGCTCTTTGCCGCCAATTCTTCGGCTATACTGTTCAGTGAAATCTTTCCCATGATCTACAACTCGGATTATTCGGCGTTGAACTTCTCTTTCAAGACATTGCTCTGCTTAAACCCAAGCACAAGTTTGGGCGGAATGAGGTAGCGCTTTCCCGTAGTGGGGTTCACCGAGATGCGCTCCATCTTCTTCTTCACTTCAAAGGTTCCGAAAGAAGATATGCTTATCGTATCGTCCTGCTGGAAATGCTCTTCGAGCAGTCTAAGCGTGTCATTTATCAACTTGGTCGTAGTTCCAACCGGTTGGTTTGTCTGTTTTGACAACTCATTGATAAACTCCTTGTTGTTCATAGGCCTATTTATTTAGTTACCTTACCATACAAATCAAACTCATCAGCCGCCGTGATCTCTACCGTATAGTATTGACCTATCTCCACCTCGTTCTCTTCCTTGAGCAGCAACACCTCGGGATCCACCTCGGGCGAATCGTATTGGGTGCGACCGACGTAGTAGTTACCCTCCTCACGGTCGATGACCACCTGCATCGTCTTCCCGATGCTTGCGGCACTCACCTCTTCGGCAATACGTTGTTGCACACGCATCAGCAATCCCAGACGGGCCTGCTTGGTATCGTCGTCGATATCGTCTTCATAATGCTCGGCAGCGTAGGTACCCTCCTCCTCAGAGTAGGCAAAGGCGCCCATGCGCTCGAACTTCATATCCTTGACAAACTGTACCAGTTCGTTGAAGTCCTCTTCGGTCTCCCCGGGGAATCCCACCATCAGTGTGGTGCGCAAGTAGATACCGGGTACCTCTTGACGAATGGCTTGCAACAGATTGATGGTCTCCTCCTTAGTAATGTTACGACGCATACGCTTCAGCACGTCGGTGCTCACGTGTTGCAAGGCGATGTCGAGGTATTTGCACACGTTGTCACGCTCACGCATCACACACAACAAGTCCATGGGGAAGTGTGTGGGATAACCGTAGTGCAGACGCACCCACTTCAATCCCTCCACATCGGAGATGCGCTCCACAAGCTCGGCAATGGATTGTTTCTTGTAGAGGTCTACACCATAATAGGTCAAGTCTTGTGCGATAAGCTGTATCTCCGTCACGCCCTTGCTCACGAGCAGGCGCACCTCCTCGACAATCTCTTCCATCGGGCGGCTCACGTGGCGACCTGTAATGATGGGTATCGCACAATAGGCACACGTGCGGTCACATCCCTCCGAAATCTTTACATAGGCATAGTGTTGAGGAGTAGTCTGCACTCTATCTAATTGAGAATTGAGAATTGAGAATTGAGAATTATCCTCCTCCGTATTCTCCTCTCTCAAATCCTTGACGAGGTTAACCCAATCAAACTTGCCGTAATACTTGTCCACCTGAGGTATCTCGTCGCCCAACTCGACCATATAGCGTTCTGAGAGGCATCCCATCACGAACACCCTGCGCACACGACGCTTGCGCTTTAAGTCACATACCTCGAGAATCATATTGATGGACTCCTCCTTAGCATCACCAATGAATCCACAAGTGTTGATGACTACAATCTCGCCATTCACCTTAGCTGGGTTATGACTGAGGGTATACCCGCTCTCTTCCAGGAGTTTCATCAGCTTCTCAGAATCCACCAGATTCTTTGAACAGCCGAGAGTAATAACGTCTATTTGGTTCTTAATCATTATATTTTATTTTGACAACAGACTACAGACTACTGTCTACGTTCAGTTTGTACAAACCTTGTCTCTTATCATTAAAATCAGAACAACGAATCCACAAACTCAGTCTTATTGAAGGGTTGCAAGTCGTTAATACCTTCACCCAATCCCACGTAGCGTACGGGAATCTTGAACTGGTCTGACACGCCAATCACCACACCACCCTTAGCCGTGCCATCGAGCTTGGTGATAGCCAATGCGGTTACCTCAGTAGCGAGCGTAAATTGTCGAGCCTGCTCGAAGGCATTTTGTCCAGTAGAGCCGTCGAGTACGAGAAGCACCTCGTTGGGAGCATAGTCCACCACCTTCTTCATCACGTTCTTAATCTTAGTGAGCTCATTCATCAAGCCCACCTTATTGTGCAAGCGACCTGCAGTGTCAATGATTACCACATCGGCATCATTGGCCACGGCCGACTTCAGTGTATCGAAGGCCACTGAAGCAGGATCAGCACCCATTTTCTGTTTAATAACGGGCACATCGGCACGATGTCCCCACTCCACCAACTGCTCCACGGCAGCCGCGCGGAAGGTATCGGCAGCACCGAGGTATACCTTTAAGCCTGCTTTCTTGAACTGATGTGCCAACTTACCGATGGTTGTCGTCTTACCCACGCCATTAACGCCCACCACCATAATCACGTAGGGACGCTTAGCATCATCGGGAATGGAAAAGCCTTCTACATTGGTTGTCTCGTTCTCGGTGAGCAGCGATGCAATCTCCTCCTTCAGTATGGAGTTGAGCTCATTGGTTGTCACATACTTGTCACGTGCCACACGCTCCTCAATGCGCTTGATGATTTTCAGTGTAGTCTCGATGCCCACATCCGATGTTATCAACGCCTCTTCCAAATTGTCGAGCACCTCATCATCAACCTTCGACTTACCCGCTATAGCACGAGTAATCTTACCCAGCACGCTCTCTTTAGATTTCGACAATCCCTTGTCGAGCACCTCTTTCTTGTCCTTTGAGAAAAATGAAAAAAATCCCATAAGTGTATAGTATATCAAATATTTCACAAAGGTAGCGCAAGGCGAGCGAAAAAGCAAGTTTACTTGCATTTTTCCGAGCCGCAGCCTAATTTCAGACCAAAAAGCCGAGCAAACAAGAAGAGGACAAAGTTAAGGCAAACGAAATACAAGATCTCAACGAGTGAATATAAAGAAAACATAAACGCTTGCATATCCAACACTAGAGAGCCAATACAACAAAAGAAAAGATTGATCTATAATAATGTACAAATTTGCGGTATAGATAGTATATTATAAAAACTGATCAGATCACAAATTAAGCTAGAAAAAAGCAAAAGTATAAAACATATACAATTGTTTATTTATCAATTATTTAAATTATTGTTTTTAGAGAAAATTATTAAATATACAGCACGGATAATTTGTACAGCCAACACATATTTATTCATACATATATAGCCACTCAATAGTATTGTTTTTTTGTACAAAAAAGCCACACTCTACACGAAAAATATTACACTATAGAAAAAAATTATCCATCTAAAAAAGAGAGTTGTAAAACTGCAGCCTCGAAAAAGAGGACAGCAGCTCCACAACTCTATAAGAACAAAAACGTTCTGTCCGTCGCAAAAAGCAACGGACAACTATTACGATTTCAATTCAAGCAACACAACATTCTCCACATGATGGGTGTGGGGGAACATGTCGACGGGCTGCACCTTCAGCACCTTGTACTTCACGTCGAGCAAACTGAGGTCGCGGGCTTGCGTGGCGGGGTTACAGCTCACGTAGACGATGCGCTTGGGCTCGGCAAAGAGGATGGTGTCGATGACGTCGTTGTGCATGCCGGCACGAGGGGGATCGGTGATGATGACATCGGGACGGCCATACTGGTTGATGAACTCCTGGTTGAGG
>JAZRFA010000051.1:0-7084 GCA_045661085.1 Bacteroidaceae bacterium | reverse complement strand
GCTTGTAAGAACGGTTCTGCTATGCTCTTCGTGTCAGCCAAGGTGAGCCAGCTCGCCCTCCTTCCCCAGGGTCAGGTAGAGGCTGCACGTCGTGCCAAGGCTATGCTCGCCCGTATGGATGAGCTCGGCTTCGGTAACTGCACCAACACCCGTGCCTGCGAGGCCGAGTGCCCCAAGTGCGTAAGCATCAGCAACATCGCTCGCCTCAACCGCGAGTTCCTCAAGGCTAAGTTGGCCGACTAAGCCACAGGCCTTGATTCAATAATTCAAAAGGCAGACCTCTAGTGGGGTCTGCCTTTTATTTCAGCAGAAACGACCTTTTATTGACGGATGGAAGGTCATAGGAATATGGCTAACAATGGAATAAAAAGCGACTCACAGTATTATGCGCAAAAAGTAAGGTTAATACGCCATACAATAGATAGGTATAAGCCAATGAAAAACAATAGAACTAGGAATTTGTGAGACCTACCCATCATATACCACATTGCCCGTAGCCAACGAAGTATACTAAATCGCATAAGTTTTCGTTATTCATAAACAATGATTATCCGCAAGTTAATACTAATTGTATGTGTATTGCTCCCAGCCTTAATGGCGCGAGCGCAGTTTGATACGCACTTTACGCACTACTGGGCGTTGCAGGGCTATTATAATCCTGCCGTGGCGGGACTGAGCGGGAGACTCAATATTTATGGCACTTATGCTATGCAGATGACAGGCTTCACCAATGCACCGGCCACTATGCTTGTCGGTGCCGATATGGTGCTTCCTACACAGAAGAAGAATCAGGCGGTGAGTGCCAATCTCTACAATGAGTCCATCGGCCTTTTTTCCAACCAACGTCTCTTTCTGGGCTATGCCTATCGATTCAATTTGTGGGGTGGCCGTATGGCTGTAGGTGTCAATGCAGGCTCGCTGGAGCAGAAATTTGATGGATCGAAGGTAGAAACCGAAGATCCCAACGATGCCGCTTTCCCCTCATCCGAGGTTGACGGCATGGGGTTTGACCTCACGGCCGGCCTACACTATGAACATCGCCTTTTCTATGCTGGATTGTCTGTAATGCACCTCACTGCACCCACGATTGAGCTGGGCGAATCGCATGAGATAAAGATTGACCGCACATATTATTTCAGTGGTGGGGGCAATATTCAGTTGAAGAATCCGTTATTATCGGTACAGCCCTCGTTGCAAGTGATGACCGACCTGACAGCTTGGCGGGCCGATGTCACTGTGCGAGGCACCTACACCTACGATGAGAAACGCTATTATGCGGGATTCACTTATAGCCCCATGGTCTCGGTGGCCATTCTTCTTGGAGGAGAGATCAATAGCGTGTCGTTCGGCTATGCCTACGAGATTTTCACTTCGGGTGTGGGGCTCATCCACGGAAGTCACGACCTCTATGTGGGGTATGTAATGGACCTGGATCTGTTTAAGAAAGGAAGAAACAAACATAAAAGTATACGTATATTATAAACTCGTATGAAAAAGTATCTGATTATAGGCTTGGCTATCGTGGCCGTTTTGCTGACCTCGTGCATGGGGTCTAACAATGCGGCAATGGCGGTAGGTGGCGAACTGACGGGCTCTCGCTCTGCAGCATTCAACGAACCAGCACCTTTCGGTATGGTACTCATTCCTCGTGGCTCGCTCAAGTTGGGCGAGGAAGAGACCGATTCCCTTTGGGGTTCAAACGCTCCGCACAAGGAGATTTCAGTAGAGTCATTCTGGATGGACGATACGGAGATTACCAATGCCGAGTATCGCCAATTCGTAAACTGGGTGCGTGACTCGATTATCCGTGAGCGCCTTGCCGACCCCGCTTATGGTGGTGACGAGACCTTTAAGATTGAGGAGGACGAGTATGGTGAGCCCATCACTCCTTACTTGAACTGGAAGAAGCCCATCCCCTGGCGCAAGGCTACCGAGGATCAACTCATCGCCATCAACAGCGTATATAAGCGTAACCCCTACACCGGTGCCATGGAGCTCGATCCCACGCAGATGAACTATCGCTACGAAGTGGTGGACTACACCCAGGCAGCCCTGCGCAAGAATCAGCTCGATGCGGCTAAGCGCGTGCGCAACACCGATGTGAGGGTCAACCCCGAAGAGGTAATCATGATATCAAAAGACACGGCCTACATCAACGATGAGGGTCAGATTGTGCGTGAAACCATCAACCGTCCGCTCTCAGGCCCCTACGACTTCGTGAACACCTACATTGTGAATATCTTCCCCGACACCACCTGCTGGGTAAACGATTTCCCCAATGCCAACAACGAGATGTACATGCAGCTCTACTTCAATCACCCCAACTATAACGACTATCCCGTGGTGGGCGTGAGCTGGGAGCAGGCCAACGCCTTCTGCGCTTGGCGCACCGACTTCCTTTTGCGTGGCCTCGGCCCCCAGGCACGTTATGTGCAGCGTTACCGCCTGCCCACAGAAGCTGAGTGGGAGTATGCAGCGCGTGGCAAAGAGGGCACACTCTTCCCTTGGATGCAGGATGGCACCAAGAGCGACGAGGGCTGCTTCTATGCCAACTTCAAGCCCGAGCGCGGTAACTACACCAAGGATGGCAGCCTCATCACCACCAAGGTGGGTATGTACTCAGCCAACAGCCACGGCCTCTTCGACATGGCGGGCAATGTAGCCGAGTGGACCTCTACGGTGTACACCGAGGCGGGTGTGCTGCAGATGAGCGACATGAACCCCGAGCTCTTCTACAACGCAGCCAAGGAGGACCCCTACTATATGAAGAAGAAAACCGTGCGTGGCGGTTCGTGGAAAGACCCCGAGAAGTTCATCCAATCGGTGTCGCGCACCTATGAGTACCAGAATGAGACCCGTTCATATATCGGCTTCCGTTGCGTACGCTCCTATGTGGGGACATTGAGAAAGTAGGGAGACCCACCCCAACCCCTCCCTCTATGGGGGGGCTTTCAGGAATCGCGAAAAATAAATTTGAAATCATAATCCGAAATCATAAATCACCCCTATGAAACAGAATAAAAGTGCTATCAGCCGCTTTCAAGATTTTTTGGAAACCCAGAAGGGACAGACCATATTGAACTACCTCTACAGCTGGGGTGCTGCCATCGTTATCTTGGGTGCGCTCTTCAAGCTCACCCACATCGCCGGTGCCGACCTCATGCTCTTCCTAGGTATGGGTACAGAGGTGCTCACCTTCATCGTCAACGGTTTTGAGCGCCAGTCGAGCGCTAAGGAGACCGAGGCTTCCGCAGCAGGCGGCCCCGTCATCATAGGTGGAGGTGCTCCCGTAGCTGCAGGTGCCGTGTTAAGCGCTCCCGCGACGAATGTTACGCCCGCAGTTGCCGCAAGCGCTGGCGCTGCTGCTCCCCAACTAGATTCTGAGGCCCTCACTGCTATGGCTAACATTGCCGCCGCCAATGCCGCGGTAGCTGCCGCCAATGCTGGTACACCGCAGATTGATCCTGAGGCGCTCACTGCTATGGCAAACATTGCTGCCGCCGCCAATGCTTCGGTAGCATCTACAGCAGGTGCTTCCGTACCCGTCATCGATGGTAAGGTCGATGTGCCCGAATTGCAGCAGGTGACACAAGACTACGTTGAGCAGTTGCGTGCCCTCACCGAGTCGTTCCAGCACATTGCCGACCAGTCGGCACAGCTCGAGGCCAGCGCTGACGAGATCGAGCGTCTCAGCCGCAACCTCACCACCATCAACACCATCTATGAGATGCATCTCAAGAGCCTCGGCTCGCAGATTGGCAACATCGACCAGGTGAACGACCAGACACGCCGCATGGCCGAGCAGATAGAAGAACTCAACCGCGTCTACGACCGCATGTTGCAGTCGATGACCGTGAACATGAATGTGAGCCGCGACACCAACACACACAATAAGGAAGCCTAACACACGCACATTATGAGCGCAGGAAAGAATAAGCTGACGCCCCGTCAGCGAATGATCAACTTGATGTACGTCGTGCTGATGGCGATGCTCGCCCTCAACGTGTCGTCCGACGTGCTCAACGGCTTCACCATCGTCGACTCGGGCCTCACCCGCAGTACCGACAACGCAACCAAGCAGAATGCTGCAATCTTCCAGGACTTCGAGGCACAGATGCTCAAGAACCCCGAGAAGGTGGGCGAGTGGTATGCCAAGGCCAAGCGTGTGAAGGAGCTCTCCGACTCGGCCTTCAATTATGCCGAGGAGTTGAAGCTGCGCATGGTGCGCGAAGCCGACGGCAAGAACGCCGACGTGCGCAACATCAAGAACAAAGAGAATCTCGAGGCCGCCAACTACATCATGCTCTCGCCCGTTACCGGTGAGGGACAGAAGCTCTACGACCTCATCAACGAGTACCGCGACCAGGTGGTGACGATGATTACCGACACCGTGCAGCAGCGCATCATCAGCGACAACTTCGACACCTCGGTGCCCGAGAGCGAGCTCGTGTCGGGCAAGAACTGGCAGCAGTGCAACTTCGAGAACATGCCCGTGGCCGCCGCCGTGACCCTGCTCACCAAGTTCCAGAACGACGTGCGCTATGCCGAGGGCGAGATCCTGCACGACCTCATCGTGAACATCGACGCCACCGACGTGCGTGTGAACGAGCTGAGCGCCTATGTCATCCCCACCTCGCAGAATGTCGTGCGTGGCAACCGCTTCGGTGCCCGAATCATCATGGCTGCCGTCGACACCACCCAGCGCCCCAACATCTACATCAATGACAAGTTGGTGGAGACCGAGAACGGTTGGTACGAGGTGCCCTGCAACACCACGGGCGACTTCACCCTCAACGGCTACATGGAGCTCACCGACGGTTCGGGCGAGACCGTGCGCCGCGGCTTCTCACAGAAGTATACCGTCGTAGACCCCATCGCCACCGTATCGGCCTCGATGATGAACGTGCTCTATGCCGGCTACGACAACCCCATCGCCATCTCCGTGCCCGGCGTACCTAACAACAAGGTGTCGGCACGCATCGCCAATGGCAACGGTACCCTGCGCCCCGCATCGGGTGGCTTCATCGCCACCCCCTCAAAGGTGGGCAGCGATGTGGTCATCGCCGTGAGTGCCGAGCAGGGCGGTCGTCAGATGAGCATGGGCGAGTACACCTTCCGTGTGCGCCAGCTGCCCGACCCCACCCCCTTCATCGAGTACACCGACGACAAGGGTGTCACCCAGCGCTACCGCGGTGGCGGCACCAAGCTGAGCAAGCAGGCTCTGATGAGTGCCGATGGCATCATCGCTGCCATCGACGACGGATTGCTCAACATCGGCTTCCGCGTCATCAGTTTCGAGACGGTGACCTTCGACAACATGGGTAATGCCATGCCCGAACTCTCCAACGGAGCCAAGTTCTCAGAGCGTCAGAAGAACACCTTCCGTCGCCTCACCCGTGGCAAGCGCTTCTACATCTCGAGCGTGAAGGCCGTAGGCCCCGATGGCATAGAGCGCCAGTTGCCCTCGACATTGGAAGTAATCATCAATTAAGGAGACCCACCCCAACCCCTCCCTCTATGGAGGGGCTTTACAGACATTGCATAAAAACTATAACGATATGAAATTCAAGTCACTCATCGCAATAGCCACCTTGGTCCTCTGTGCACAAGGTGTGATGGCACAGCCCAAGTCACGCATCCAGGCACAGGCCGAAGCCGAGAAGAAGGCCGAGACCTCACTCAGCGAGCGCGCCAAGGCACAATATACCGCCCAGCTGCCCGCCCCCACCGATGTGGTGTGGAAGCGCGACATCTACCGCACCCTCGACCTCACCAAGGAGAAGAATGCCGCCCTCTACTACCCCGTAGAGCCATTGGGCGACCGTGTGAACCTCTTCACCCTCCTCATCCGCCTCGTGGCCGATGGCAAGGTGCCTGCCTATGAGTACCGCTCCGACGGAAATGAGCTCTTCACCGAAGACAACAAGTACAAGGTGACCGATATGCTCGACAAGTTCTACATCTACTACGAGGACAAGGGCGGCAAGCTCACCATCGCCGATAGCGACATCCCCTCGGGCGAAGTGCTCAGCTACTTCATCAAGGAGAGCTCGTTCTATGACCAGCGCACTGCCACCTATGCCACCCGCATCACCGCCATCTGCCCCGTGCTGCACCGCAGTGGTGACTTCGGCAGCGAGACCACCAAGTATCCCATGTTCTGGCTCAACTACGACGAGGTGAGCCCCTATTTCGGTATGACACCGCTGATGACCAGCAGCTACAATAACGTCTCCAACATGAGCATCGACGACTACTTCGTGCGCAGCCTCTACGAGGGCGACATCTATAAGACCGCCAACCTGCAGAACAAGCTCCTCGCCCAGTACTGCCCCAACGACACCGCCATGAAGGCCGAGCAACAGCGCATCGAGAAGGAGCTCGTCACCTTCGAGAACAAGCTATGGGGCATCGAAGAGCCCGACACCACAACTGCCGTGCCAACTGAAGCAAAAGCTGAAAAGAAGATCACTGCCCGTCCTACAGCGACACGTGCTACCAAGACCAAGACCGAGAAGAAGAGTGAGCCCAAGACCTCCGTGCGCGCCACGCGCCAGAAGCCCGCTTCGCCCAGCAAGTCAGCTAGCAGCGGTCAATCGCTCTCTGTTCGCCGCGAGCGCAGATAATAGCACAAACTACCGCTATACAATAATGAGAAGAGCCAGGACAACATCCTGGCTCTTCTCATTGTTAGGAATACCATTTTTACATACGCTCCGCGAGCGAGTCTACAATCTGACCGTCAAAGAGGTTGATGATGCGGTCGGCGTAGGAGGCGTCGCGCTGGCTGTGGGTCACCATCACCACGGTGGTGCCTTCGCGGTTGAGTTCGCGCAGCAGCTCCATCACCTCGATACCGTTCTTCGAGTCGAGGTTACCGGTGGGCTCGTCGGCAAGCACGAGGCCTGGCTTGCATACCACGGCACGGGCTATGGCCACGCGCTGCTGCTGACCACCGCTGAGCTGGTTGGGATGGTGTGTGGCACGATGGCTGATGCCCATGCGCTCCAGTGTCTCGGCCACGAGCTTGCGGCGCTTCTCACCCTTGATGCCGAGGTAGCCGAGGGGCAGACCCACGTTCTCA
>JAZRFA010000050.1:0-29355 GCA_045661085.1 Bacteroidaceae bacterium | reverse complement strand
TGTCCTGCCATATGGCGGTGCGCTTGAACAGCTCGGAGGAGTGGATGTAACCGATGACGTTGTCGATGGTGTTCTTGTAGACGATGATCTTGGAGTAGCCTGTCTCGACGAACACGCGCATGAGCTCCTCGGCAGAGGTGCTCAGGTCGACAGCCTCGATCTCGGTACGGTGGACCATGCAGTCGCGGATGCGGAGGTTGGAGAAGTCGAGTGCATTTTGGAATATCTTGACCTCGGTATCTACATTCTCATTGCCACTGCCCTGCTGGATGCTCGACTGGATGAAGTAGTCGAGGTCCATCTTGGTGAAGGCCTTGGTAGAAGTCTCCTTGTTGAGGCGGATACCAAAGAGGCGTAGCACACCACGAGCACAGGCTGTGGCAAACTTGGATATAGGATAGAGGATGCAGTATATCAAGAAGGTGGGTAACGCAAAGAAACGGAGCGTCGAGTTGGGGCTGATCTTGAAGATGGTCTTGGGCAAGAACTCTCCCACCACGAGGATGATGAGCGTAGAGATGAGGGTGTCGGCCAAGAGCAGCAGGGCGGGGTTGGCCGTGATGTGTGCGATGAGGAAACCGTCGATGATGCGCGACATCATGATACCATAGACGACGAGGGCGATGTTGTTGCCCACGAGCATGGTGGATATGTAGTTGTCGGGGTTGTCATAGAACACCGACAACAGTCGGCCCGAGAGACTGCGGTTGCTCTTGTCGACCTCGAACCGCAGCTTGCTGGACGACACGAAGGCGATCTCCATACCTGAGAAGAAGGCGGAGAAGACCATGGCTATGAGGAGGAATAGGGGGGCTTCGGAAGTCATTGCTGTGGCTGGTGGTTAAGGGATTTGACAGAATCGACCCGGAGCTTCAACTGTTGGTGGTTGACCTCGAGTCTCTTCCCACCGCTCTTGAACTTCTTGTGGACGAGGGTGCTGGGGGCATCGTCAGTCTCCGAGGATTCCTTGTCGTCAGTTTTCTCCTTTTCTGCTTCGGCTTTTTCTTCAGTCGCTGCGGGGCGCTCTTCCTTCTTGGCGGATTTCTGGCCTATGCTTGCAGCTGCATGTTCTCTTCCGGTGCTTTCCGGTGCTTCTTCAATCGCTACAGCAGTGGAGTCGGCGGGCATGCGTTGCCCCTCCTTGATGGGGAAGATTCCTTGGGTCTTCTTGATGGTGTACTTGGTGAAGTCCTGGTTCGAGGTGAAACCGATGCCGGTGATGATGCGCTTCTGCTGGCGGATGCGAATGTATTGGTCAGAGTATACCTCCTTGGACTTCTGGTTCCAGAAGAGGAGCTGGGTGTCGAACTGCTCGTCCTGCTCGTTCTCGATGTGCACATTGCCGCGCAGCTCCCACAACTCCTGCTTGTCGTAGTAGTAGGCGGTGTCGGCAGTGATGGTGGCTTCGATGTTGAGCTTGTTGTCGTACTTCTCCAGATAGACGCCCTCTTCGAAGGTCCATCGCGAGGGATCAAGGCGATCGAATACCTCCCACTCGTCGGCAATGATCTTGTACTTTACCACACCCGAGTCGCTGATGTAGGTCGACACCTCGCGAGTGGTCATGATGGGTACCGAGTCGCGGTTGGTGATGGCATCGGTCATGATCTGCTTCTTCTTGGAGCAGGCCGATAACATAAACAGCATAACAATCATCGTGAAGACGATTGTTATGCCATAGTGTGCGGTATGTAGCTGACGCTTACTCGAGTCCACTGAATTTAGCGTATGGTAGTGGTTTCGTTGATGAGGCCGCCTACGTGTACCTTGTCGCCCTCCTTCTTACCGATCATGAAGAGGTCGGTGATGGAAGGTGTGTGGGTAGAGTATGCAGAGATCATCTTGTTGGCCTCTTCGGCTACGCTCTCATCGACGCGCTTAGCCTGGTAGAGGCGGTCGAGTACGACGAAGTACTTGCACTTGTCGAGCAGGGGCTCGTCGTTCCAGCTGGGGGCAGCAGCGTAGATGTTGGCCAGGAGGATGTGGTAGGCACCCTTGTTGCCGTTGAGGCTGATGGCCTTGGTTACGTAGCTCTTTGCCTTGCTGAGCTGGCGGTCAGAGTTGAGCACCACGGCTGCCTTGTAGCAGTACTCGGCCTTGCTGGTGGCTACGGTGTCGAGCTCGATGGCCTGGTCAAAATACTCAATTGACTTGGCAATGTCGCCACGCTTGAGGTAGCGGTAGGCGCATCCTGCCGCTGTAGCCGCTGTGGGAGCGATGTGGTGGGCATACTCCGAGGCGTTGTAGTAGGTCTCTGACTCGGTGCAAGAGAGCATGGCCATCACGCTCACTACCTTGCGGAGGTAGTCGAGATTGTCCTTGTTCTCCTCTACCTTGGGAGCGTAGATTGCCTCAAGCTGGTCGCACTCGGCTGCACCGCTGTTGATGAAGTAGGCATCAACGTTGTCCTTGATCTTGGCAATGGCATCGATGAGCTTGGCATTGGGAGTGCTTGCGTTCTGTGCCTTTTCGGCGATGGCGGTGATGTACTCGGCTGAGAGCAGGTAGTCCTGGATGAACTGCTCGCGGTGAGTCTCATCGGCCTTGAACTTGGCTTGTGATACCTTCATGAAGTCACCGATGATGTAGTAGTCGTTGCTTGTCTTGCCCAATTCGATGACTTCGGTGAGCATGGCGTATGCGGTGTCTACATTCATCTTGGGGTAGTAGGTGATGTAGTCGTGGGCCTTGGTACCCATTACCTTGAAGTCTCTGAGCGGTGTGCGGAGGAGCATGTTGAGCTTGTCGAGGTACTGCAGCTGCTGGTCATATACGGCCATCAGCTCGTCGGCGTATGCCTTGCGCTGTGCCATGTCCTTGGTGCTTGCGATGAGTCCCTTCATGATTTTTGCTCCGTTGGTATAGGTTGCCATCTGGGCTACGGGTGCATCAGTGAACACCTTCTTCCAGTAGGGGTAGGCTTCGGTGTAGTGTCTTACCTTCTCCTCGGCAGCCATGCTCTTGTCACCGTCAATAGCCTTGATGTGGTCGTTGTAAAGGCTGATGTTGGTCAAGCAGTCGATACTGTCTTGTCCGTGACCGAAACGTGAACCGTCCTCTACGCCCTTCTGTGCCATGGCTGTAGTGGCGGTCAATGCGAATAGTGCGATAAGTGTCTTTAATCTCATAATTGCTTTGTGTATTTAGTTTGTTGCTTTTCTATGTATGTGACTCAGCGGCTTGTGTTAGGTTTAATTTCCTTCCGTAAATCCTTCTTATTGGATTCTCCACTTGTCGAACCAAGTTTCGTTGAATGAGAGTCCGATATTGAGTCGCAGTGAGTTCTCGGTAATCATGCCCGGTGCGTTGGGGCGCACGTGGACGTACTGGCCTGAGATGTTGATGACGCTCTTGCCGTTCCAACGGTTTCTGATGGGGACCCCGATGCCTATGGTGGCTCCGTATTCCGTGGGACCCTGGTGACCGTTTATGGTGTAGTGGGCGGTGGCGTAGTGCACACCTGCGCGATAGTGTGCGCTTCGCAGGAGCTTGCGGGTGAGCTGCTCGGGGATGTATTCGATGCCGGCCGAAGCGCGATGGCGGTCCACTCCCTGTGCTCCGAAGAATTCAACTGTGCTGTACTGCTCCATGCTGTAGTCCGCTGCAACAGTGAGGCGGTTGTCGTAGGTGTATGAGAGTCCGGCACCATATTTTGCAGGGAGGCTCAGCTTGCCAAAGGTGTGGCTTTCGTTGGCCGACAATGTCTCGATGATACTGACTTCATCGTCGATGACGTGTCCGGGGCAGTAGGTGGCACCGAGGGTGAACTGCCTTTTGCCCAGATTTAGCTGGTATTGCAGTCCGAGGTCGATGTTGTAGGTCGAGATGTCGGCTGCATATTGTCTTGAACGTGCACTTACATTGTTGTCGCTGTATTGGTTGTACACGTAGTGGTACATCTCTCCGTATACGTACGAGAAGTTGGCTCCTATAGAGAGGCCTTTGATGGGTGAGTAGCCGAGACCTGCTGTCACCTGGCGCAAGCCTCCGCTGCCGTAGTAGATGTTGGTTGCGGTTACCTCGCCCTCTTCATCGCTGTATATCGGTTTGCTTTCGCTGAAGTTGTACCCGATGTTCGAGAAGGGGGTGATGCCGAGTGTGAATCCCAAACGGGGCATCAGGCGGAACTGCATGGCGATGTAGTCGAAGGTGGAGCTGCGGGCATTCATCTTCACACCGCCTTCGGACAGGTTGGTGTTGCTGAGGCTCATGCCCACATCGAGGAGGAAGGTGAGCGTGTCGACCGCTGCGTAGGATGCAGGGTTGAGCATGTTGATCTGGTTGTTGTGGTGTACACCGATGCCTGTGCCTCCCATTCCTTTGTTCGCACCGGTTTCTGCAGCGGACAGTTGGCCGAATCCGAATCGGGTATAGGGTGAGTTCATGCCGTTCTCGGCGCATACGGGGATGGCGAGTAGCATAACGATTGACAGGGTGAGTGCCTTAAATATCTTCATTGTTCAGCGTTAATATTCGGTTCAGTCCTTTTGTTACAAGCAAATTGTCTGCAAAGGTGCGACTTTTTGCGCGATTATCCAAGCGAAACGCGTCGCCGCCCGTTAAAAAAACAAAAAGACTGGGGTATTTCTCGGTATATTCGCGGATGTACCCTTCGATTTCTTTATCTACGCCTTGCAAAACTCCCTCTCTGATGGCGGTTTCCGTGGAGTTGCCTATCGGAGTGCGCTCGCCTTCCCGGTCGACGAGGGGAAGCTTGCCGGTGAAGTGGTGAAGGGCCTTGAACCTCATGCCGATGCCGGGCGAGATTTGTCCGCCGAGGTAGGTGCCGTCAGCGGTGAGAAGGTCGTAGGTGATGGCGGTGCCTGCATCGATGACGAGGAGGTCGTGCCCGGGTTGTTGGGCGTGGGCTCCGGCTATGGCGGCCAGACGGTCGGGGCCGAGGGTGCCGGGGGTCTTATAGGCAATTCGGAAGGGCATCTTCAGCTGTGCCGACATGCGCAGGCAGGGGAAGGGTAAGGTGGCCAGCGCATCCTCGGTCTCTTGATTGAGGGGGATTACCGAGGAAATGATGGCTGCCCCTACGGTGGGGTCTCCGGCTTGCTCGTGCAGTGCCTGGGGGAGTGCCTCGTGGGTTACACACAACTGTTCGATGAGGGTGTCCCCATCGAACAGTGCTATCTTGGCTGATGAGTTGCCTACATCAACGATGAGATTCTTCTTCATATTTCAGACACAGGTTCCAGGTGTGTTAGCCTTGAAACTTGCGTGCTTGCTCGGCGATGAGTTCGGCATCGTCGAAGTAGTTGATGCGCATGGCGCTGCGTACGTCGGCCAGTGTGTCGGCTGCTACGGCGCGGGCTGCATCGCTGCCCTTCTTGAGGATGTCGAACACGGCGGGGATATCCTTCTCCCACTCCTTGCGGCGTTCGCGGATGGGGGTGAGCAGCTCTTCGAGGATGGCGTAGAGGAATTTCTTTACCTTCACGTCACCCAGTCCGCCGCGCTGGTAGTGTGCCTTCAGCTCGTCGAGGCTGCTGTAGTCGGGCCAGTACTTGGCGAAGTGCTCGGGCTGGCAGAAGGCATCGAGGTAGGTGAACAC
This sequence comes from Bacteroidaceae bacterium, assembly GCA_045661085.1. Taxonomy (GTDB): domain Bacteria; phylum Bacteroidota; class Bacteroidia; order Bacteroidales; family Bacteroidaceae; genus UBA1189. The sequence continues at coordinate 23,795 of JAZRFA010000050.1, read as the reverse complement.
GGTGTTGCCCTCGATCTTGCCGGGGTCCTCCACGCGCACATGGTCGGGGTCAGTATACATGCTCATTACTCGCTTGCGCACCTCTTCTGATGAATCGGAGAGGTAGATGCAGTTGCCGAGCGACTTTGACATCTTGGCCTTGCCGTCAGTGCCCGGGAGGCGCATGCAGGCGGCATTGTCGGGGAGCAGGATTTCGGGTTCCACGAGGGTCTCGCCATAGATGCCGTTGAATCGGCGGGCAATCTCGCGGGCCTGCTCAATCATCGGCTGCTGGTCTTCGCCCGCAGGTACGGTAGTGGCACGGAAGGCGGTGATGTCCGAGGCCTGGCTGATGGGGTAGGTGAAGAAGCCTACGGGGATGCTGGTCTCGAAGTTGCGCATCTGGATCTCGGTCTTCACCGTCGGGTTGCGCTGCAGGCGGCTCACGGTGACGAGGTTCATATAGTAGAAGGCGAGTTCGCACAGCTCGGCCACCTGCGACTGGATGAAGATGGTGCTCTTCGTGGGGTCGATGCCGCAGGCGAGGTAGTCGAGAGCTACCTCAATGATGTTCTGGCGTATCTTCTCGGGGTTGTCGGCATTGTCGGTGAGTGCCTGTGCGTCGGCAATCATGATGAATATCTTGTCGAAGAGTCCGGAGTTCTGCAACTCTACGCGACGACGCAGCGAGCCAACGAAGTGCCCCAAGTGGAGGCGGCCGGTAGGACGGTCACCGGTGAGGATAATCTTTCCCATATCTGATATGTTTTTATTGTTCTTGTCTGTTGAGTCTGCAAAATTAGTGCAAGCCGAGCGAAATGCCAAATCTCTGCGAGTGAAAGCGGGGAAAATGTCAAATTTTCTTTGCTGGGCGAGGCGGAGGACTGAGTGGGACAGGGGTACAACAAAGCTGATTTTATTCGTCCATCTCAGAGGTGTGGTCTGTTTTTCTGTGCAAATCGGGTCTACCCGTTTCGCGTCGAGGGTATATCCTCGGGAAATATTGGGTCTACCCTCGGTGCAAAACGGGTAGACCCGATTTGTGCGTTCGGTAAGGCCTTGGATAAAAACAGACGGAATATTTGTTTTTCTCCGCGCCTTTCGTTATATTTGCATCCAAAAGACTGATATACCATGACAAAAATACATTTAGAGTATCCGCTCGTCGGGAATGCACGCAACATCGTATGGAACCTTATCGGGACGACAGGCGGCTTGGAGGCTTGGATGGCCGACCGAATTACAGAGAAGGACGGGATATATACCTTCCAGTGGGGCAAGGACGAGACACGCGAGGCCGAGCTGATGGGCTGCCGTGAAGGGGCGTATATCCGTTTCCATTGGCTCGACGAGGGGCCGAAGACCTATTTCGAACTGCGCATCAACGTGAGTGAGCTCACCAAGGCACACGTCCTGGAAATCACGGAAATCTCGCGCGATGAGGAGGAGGAAGACCTCATCCAGATGTGGGAGAGCCAGATGGAAGAGCTGCGTCGGGTGGCGGGAATCTGAGGATAATTCACCATTCGCAATCCACAATTCACAAATATTTTGTATCTTTGCGCGTGAATTAAACGTGCCCGTGTTTTGCGCATCAAGAAGCTCGACATATTCGTAGTGAAAAGTTTCGGCATAATGTTTGTCGGAACCTTCTTTATCTGCCTGTTTATCTTCATTATGCAGCTCCTGTGGCTGTATGTGGATGAGTTGGTGGGTAAAGGTATCCCGATGGATGTGCTGATGAAATTCTTCTACTATGCCGCATTGACCCTTGTGCCCAAGTCGCTCCCGCTGGCCGTGCTGCTGGCGGCACTGATCACGTTCGGTAACTTCGGTGAACGTATGGAGCTCACGGCGATGAAAGCTGCAGGCGTGCCGTTGCTCAGAGTGATGAGCCCCCTCGTGGCATTCAGTATAGGGCTGGGAATGATGTCGTTCTATTTCCAGAACGTGACGGTGCCGTATGCCAACCTCCAGCTGCAGACACTGCTCATCTCCATGAAGCAGAAATCGCCCGAGCTGGAGATACCCGAAGGCGCATTCTATGATGGCATCGAGAACTATAACCTCTACGTAAAGAAAAAGGACAACAATACGGGTATGCTCTACGGAGTAGTCATCTACAACATGGGCAATGGCTTCGAGAATGCCACGATATTGAAGGCCGATAGCGGCAGGCTGGAGACGACGGCCGACAAGCAGCACCTGAAATTCGTGTTGTACCACGGCGAGCAGTTCGAGAACCTCAAGGACGGGCAGATCAACTCCAGGAATATCCCCTACCGCAGGGAACAGTTCGGCGAGAAGACCATGCTCATCGAGTTCAGCACCGATTTCGACATGATGGACGGCAGTTTCCTCAGTGCCAACGCAATGAACAAGAATATGCCCCAGCTAGCTCATGATGTGGATTCGATGTCGGTTGAGCAGGATAGCATCGGACGTGCCTACTTCGCCCAGTTGAAAAGCAACTCCTACGCATCGTACCAGCTGACCAAGGGGGATACAACGAAACTTCGGGAATTTGTTGAGAAAGAGCAAGTATCCCGTGTTGACGTAGATAGCCTCTTCCATTCATCTACGCGCGAGCAACGGAAGAAATGGCTCGAAAGCGAACAGCGGCGCATAAAGAACCTGGGCGATGAGTTGTCACTGAAGGCCAAGACCGTGTATAATGCCGACAAGAAGATACGCCGCCATCAGATCGAGTGGTTCTACAAGATAACGATGTCACTCTCGTGCCTCGTGTTCTTCCTCATCGGTGCTCCGTTGGGTGCCATCATCCGCAAGGGCGGACTGGGTATGCCCATCATCGTGTCCGTATTCACCTTCATTGTTTACTACATCCTCGACACCTCAGGAACCAAGCTGGCTCGTGAGGGGGAAATCCCCGTGTGGTGGGGAACGTGGATGAGTACCGCTGTCCTTGCCCCCGTGGGCGTGTTCCTCACCTATCAGGCCAACAAGGACTCGGGCGTCTTCAATCCCGACCTCTACAAGACCGCCTTCCGTTGGCTCTTCGGCCTGCGTACCAAGCGTAACAACGTGCTGAAGGAGGTCATCATCGATGACCCCGACTATGGTCGCATCATTGGAGAACTTGAGGCTCTCACGGCATCCTGCAAGGCATACCGCAGTGGACACCTCAAGAAACTGCTTCCCGACTATGTCGGAATGTTTACCGCACGGAACGGCCGCGACAGGGAACTGATAGCGCTCAACGGGCAACTGAACAGCGTGGTCACACAGCTCGCCAACAGCCGCAGCCAAGAGATAATCAACAAGCTTAACCTCTACCCTGTGTTGTCGGTAGGTGCACATGTGGCACCTTTCCCTCGCAAGTGGATGAACGTGACGACGGGTGTACTGCTCCCCATCGGTGTGCTGTTCTACGCACGTTCCGTCTTCTTCCGTCGTCGTCTGAAGGGAGATTTGAAGAACATTGTGAAAATAAATAAAGAAATACGCTATATAATAAATGAAAGAGAACTCTAACACAAAGGAGTGGCAACTGAGCACCATCGAACAGGCTCTCGAGACCTTCCGTCAAGGAGGTATCGTGATTGTTGTTGATGACGAAGATCGCGAGAACGAAGGCGACTTCATCGTTGCTGCCGAGAAGATAACTCCCGAGATTGTCAACTTCATGCTCCGCTACGGCCGTGGAGTGCTGTGTGCACCCATCACCCTGTCGCGATGCGAGGAGCTGAACCTGGCTCCGCAGGTCAATAACAATACCAGCATACTGGGCACACCCTTTACCGTGACCGTAGACCTCATCGAGGGATGCAGTACAGGCGTGTCGACTGCCGACCGCGCCGCAACCATCCGTGCCTTGGCTGATCCCGCGCGTAAGGCCGAGGATTTCGGTCGTCCAGGACACATCAACCCCCTCTATGCACAGGACAAGGGTGTGCTTCGTCGTGCCGGGCACACCGAGGCTGCCATCGACTTGGCACGCCTGTCAGGATTGCAACCCGCTGCTGCCCTCATCGAGATCATGAACGAAGATGGCACGATGGCCCGCATGCCCCAGCTGATGGAAATCTCTCAAGAGATGAACATCCCCCTCATCACCATCCACGACCTCATCGCCTACCGCCTCGAAACGGAGTCGATGATTGAGCGTGGCGAGGAGGTGGATATGCCTACGGCACACGGTCACTTCCGTCTCATTCCCTTCCGCCAGCTATCTAATGGTGCGGAGCACGTGGCACTCATCAAGGGTGAATGGGCCGAGGACGAGGCGATACTCGTGCGTATGCACTCATCGTGCATGACGGGCGACATCTTCGGTTCGTGCCGTTGCGACTGCGGTGACCAACTGCACAAGGCGATGGAGGAGATTGATGCTGCAGGAAAGGGAGTCATCGTATACATGATGCAGGAGGGCCGTGGCATCGGCCTGATGAACAAGATCAAGGCCTACAAACTGCAGGAAGAGGGACTCGATACCGTAGACGCTAACATACACCTCGGTTTCGATGCCGATGAGCGTGACTACGGCGTGGGCGCACAGATACTCCGTTCGCTCGGGGTACACAAGATGCGTCTGCTCACCAACAATCCCGTGAAGCGCATCGGCCTCGAGGCCTACGGACTTGAAATCATCGAGAACGTGCCCATCGAGATTATCCCTAACGAGTACAACGAGCGCTACCTGCGCACCAAGAAGGACCGTATGGGGCATACGTTGCACTTCTAAGGGATCACCAACCGAAACTCATAATTCGAACAACTCATAAACTAAATGATTATGAATGCACTAAGCAACCTTATCAATCGTCTGTCGCCGTCGGCAACGTTGGCGATGTCTCAGCGTAGCGCCGAGCTCAAGGCTCAGGGCGTGGACGTTATCAACCTCAGTGTGGGTGAGCCCGACTTCAACACTCCCGACCATATCAAGGAGGCTGCCAAGCAGGCTATCGATGACAACTTCTCGCGTTACTCTCCTGTTCCGGGATATCCAGCCTTGCGTCAGGCCATCGTCGACAAACTGAAGAACGAGAACAACCTCGAGTATACTGTGAACCAGATCTCTTGCGCCAATGGGGCCAAGCAGTCGGTATGCAACGTGGTGATGGCGCTTGTGAACGAGGGCGACGAGGTTATCGTACCTGCTCCCTACTGGGTGAGTTACCCCGAGATGGTGCTTATGGCCAATGGTACTCCTGTCATCGTTCCCGCAGGCATCGAGCAGGACTTCAAGATCACTCCCGAGCAGCTCGAGGCTGCCATCACTCCCAAGACCAAGGCCATCATCCTCTGCTCGCCCTCAAACCCCACCGGCTCGGTATACAGCCGCGAGGAGCTTGCCGCATTGGCAGCCGTGCTTGAGCGTCACGAGCAGGTCTATGTCATCGCCGACGAGATCTACGAGCACATCAACTATGTGGGCCGTCACGAAAGCATCGCCCAGTTCCCCGGCGTACGCGACCGCGTAGTCATCATCAACGGTGTGTCTAAGGCATACGCCATGACTGGCTGGCGCATTGGCTTCATCGCTGGTCCCGAGTGGTTGGTGAAGGCTTGCAACAAGCTTCAGGGTCAGTACACCAGCGGTCCCTGCTCCGTATCTCAGAAGGCTGCCGAGGCTGCCTATCGTGGCACACAGGAGCCCGTTGAAGAGATGCGCAAGGCCTTCGAGCGTCGTCGCGACCTCATCGTGAAGCTCGGCCGTGAGATTCCCGGCTTTGAGGTGAACGAGCCCCAGGGAGCATTCTACCTCTTCCCCAAGTGTAGCGCATACTATGGCAAGAAGTTCGGCGACAAGGTGATCGAGACTGCTTCAGACCTCGCTATGTATCTCCTCGAAGAAGGGCATGTAGCTTGTGTGGGTGGTGACTCATTCGGCTCGCCCGAGTGCATCCGTATGAGTTATGCTACCTCTGACGAGAACATCGTAGAGGCTATGCACCGTATCAAGGAGGCATTGGAGAAGTTGGCTTAAACCAGTTCTCCGCTACGGATTGAGATAATGGAATAAAGATTGAGGGCGCATCCCGCGGGATGCGCCCTCAATTCTCGTTTTATTTATACAAGCAGGTCAGGCGTTGTTGCCATAGCCATACTGACCGTAGCGGCCATACTTGCCGTAGCCATAGCGGCCATACTTGCCGTATTTGCCGTAGCCGTAGTAGTAGCCATACTTGCGCTTGGTCATGTCAATGCCGTTGAGGACAATGCTCATGTTCTTGAGCTTGTTCTCCTTATGCAGTGAGTTGATGAGTTCCATATAGCTCTTCGGTGTGTAGTCTGCACGGCAGATGTATACGGTGGCATCGGTTACACGCGCAATAATCAATGTATCGGTAACCAAGCCTACGGGTGCAGTGTCGAGGATGATGTAGTCGTACTTCTCCTTCAGGTATTCCATAGCCATGTCAAGGTTCTTTTTTGAGAGCAGCTCGGCAGGGTTGGGGGGAATGACACCTGCAGGCAGAATGTCGAGGTTGGCATTGAGGCCTGAGGGCATAATCTGGTCGAACAGCAGCTTCTTGTCGTTGGCATCGCCTGAGAGGAACAGAGTGATACCCTTCTTGTGGTCGGGGAGGTTGAACATCTCAGCCAATCGGGGCTTTCTGATGTCAAGGCCGATGAGGATTACCTTCTTGCCCAGCAGTGCCATACTCATCGCGAGGTTAGAGGATACGAAAGTCTTGCCCTCGCCTGCGGTGGATGAGGTGAACTGGATGATCTTCTTCTCGGGACTGTCGAGGATGAACTGGAGGTTGGTACGTATAGAACGGAAGGTCTCGGCCATCACGTCGTTCGAATTCTCGCGTACGACAACGGTACGCTTGTCATTCTTGTTTTCTTGCGATGTGGGTACGTCACCAAGAACGGGTACTTTGGTGAGTTGGTCAAGGTCGTTTCGGCCTTCAATCTTATAGCGTAGGATTTCCATCAGATAGATGATACCTACAGGGAGTGCCATACCCATAACCAAGGCGATGAGCCAGATCATCTTGCGATTGGGTGATACAGGTGCATCGTTAGCCAGCGCTGCGTCGATGATCTTGGCATTGTCGGCTGTCGCTGCGAGGGTGATGGAGTTCTCCTCACGCTTCTGCAGGAGCATCAGGTAGAGTCCTGATTTCACTTCGAGTTGACGCTCATAGCCAGCCAGGATTTTCTCCTGTGTGGGAGCGTCGCCAAGCTTAGAGTCGTATTTCTTGGTCTGTTGCTCGAAGTCCTTTTTCTTGATCTCCAGTGAGTTCTTGAGTGAACCGATAGAGGTCTTTATCGCTTCGGCCAACAGGTTTGCGATGGTTGTAGCCTCCACTACGGTGGGGTTGCTCTCGCTGGCTGTGCGCAACAGGTTGCTGCGCTCCACGACCATCTCGTTGTAGCGTCCGATGAGCGATGCCAGGCTGGCGTCGGCCAGTCCAACGTTTGCGGGAATCGGTTGGAGGTTGTTCTTGGGGTTGTTGACGTAGTCGTACAGGTAGTTCGCGAGTTTCAGCTGGGTTACGATTTCCACGTGCTGTTTCTCGTATTCAGAGCTCTTTTGTACGACCTTCTGTGCATCACCGGTGAGGTTGGTCAAGCCTGATGAGCGCTTGTACTGTGCCATCTGCTCTTCGGTCTCGTCCAGTTCGGCTGTCACCTTTTCGAGGCGTTTTCCGATGAACTCCTCGGTCTTCATGGCTACGATGTTCTTGTCGTTGTTGTTCTCACGGTTGTATACTGCCACGAGCTGGTTTACGAAGTCTACGCCTCGGCGCTTGTTGGCATCCAGGTAGGAGATGTAGGCTACGGATGTGGTCTTCGATGTGGGTGAGATGCTCAGGGCTCCCAGGCAACCTCTAGCCACGGTGATGGGGGGCACGATCGACACCTTCAGCTCCTGATTGGGTGTGAGGGCGGGCAGATTGCCTTTGACGAATGCCAGGCGGCCGATGTGTGTGTTCAGAGTGCAGGGGAGTGAGTTGACCTTTTCTTCCACTTCGATCATTTCCTTGCTTTCCTTGTCAAGGTACTCGTATGAGATGACGTATGAGGTTGAGTCGGGCTGGGTGATGGTGAAAGTGGCGCCAGTGGTCAGACGCTCCAGGTCGTCGGGGCTGATGATGACCTTCACGGGATATGCTCCGTACAGCGCGATGGCGGGTCTGAAGAAGCCGTTGTCGATGCTGTATCTGGTGTAGAGGCCCAGGTCGATGACTGCTTGCTTGATCACTGACTTTGAGCGCAGCACCTCCAACTCGTTGTCGAATCCTCCGCTGGTGCTCATGATACCGAAATCCTGCTGGAGGGTCTGCATCTGATTCTGGAACGATCCCTTCTGCTCGTCGTTGATCATGATGGTGGCCTGTATTTTATATGTGGGTGTCTGGCGCTGGAGGTAAAGGTATGCGCAGCAGAGGCATACGATTACCGATGCTACGAACCACTTCCAGTTGATTAATAGTTTCACCAGGATTGACTTGATGTCAAACCCCTTTTCTTCTTCCTCGAATGTGTTGGTGTTATACAAATCGTTGTTCATATTGTCGGTTAATTAAGAAGGTTAGCCATTAGGTTGACGATAGATATCATGATAGACACGGCAGAGAACCACAATGAGGTGCTCGAACCGATATCAGAGTTGCGTGACTTTGCCTTGTTGGGTTCTACGTACAGAACGTCGTTCTGCTGCATATAATAATAAGGAGAGTTGATGATATCGGCATCGTTCAGGTTGAGGGGGATGATGTTCTTTGTTCCATCAGCATTCTCTCGAATGAGCTTCACTCCGTCGCGCTTACCATACACGGTGAGGTCTCTTGACAGGGCCAGGGCTTCGAACACGTTGATGCGCTCTTCGGTGATGGTGTGCACACCAGGAGCGGTGACTTCACCGATCACGGTAATCTTGTAGTTGTCCAGACGTACGGTGACGATGGGGTCGCTGGTAAAGTTCGATTTGATTTTCTCCTTGATCATCTCTTCCACCTCTCCCTTGGTCATTCCGGCAATCTTCAGCTTGCCCAGTGTGGGGAAATCGATGTAGCCCTCATTGTCTACCAAGTAGGTCTGAAGCACGGGCTGGCTGGTCAGGTATTTATTGCTGTTGTACGCCGACATCGGGCTCTGCACCGTCAGGTTGAAGGGTACGGCTGCTTCCGGTATCTCGCTGCTGACGGTGATGGTCAGCAGGTCTTTGGGCTGTATGCGCAGATCGTAAAGCTCGGATACGATTGTCGCATCTACATTCTCACTGTTCTGTAAGTACGGAACGCTCTTGTAGGATGTGCATGAGGCCATAGCAATCAAGCCCGCCAGCAACAGAAATTTGATTTTTTTCATTTTCATATAGCTTGTGATGTATACTTTATTCCACTTTATTTGGCAAAGGTAACATATTTTTTTGATATAACATGCTTTTCCTGTGTATTTTGTGTGGGTGTAGTTTGGAGGGTGTGGTTTAGTGCTGCGGGTGCAATAAATCTTCCGCAACTTTTGTCCAAAACTAAACTTTTGTATACTTTTGCGGCAAAATTGAATGACTATGGGATTTTTAGCTAACTTATTTCGCAAGAAAACAGAAAACGAAGAGGCGAGAATCGGTGGAATCGAGGATTTCATGACCCTCATCCGCGTATATTATCAGGCTGTGATGGCTGGCAATTTGGGTATCAGTAACATCAATATGCTGCCCGACCTTGCCATGTTCAAGCGTACCCTCAAGGTGGCCACGCAGAACAATAAGCTGGGCGTGGCCGAAAAGTCGCGCTGCAAGAAGATGCTCATGCAGGCTTATGGCCTCGGCGAGGGATTCTTCAAGGAGATTGACGCCTCAATCAAGAAGAACTGCCGCAACGTGAATATGGTGAATGGCTACTTCTTCCAGTTCCAACGCTTCAACGAGAGCCTGATGATGGCCGTGAGCAACGAGATGAAGTACACCATGCGCATTCCCTTCAAGAAGATGCTCTACACGCAAACCGAGGCTGCCATCAGCAACATCCTCACCAAGAACGACTGGAAGGATGCTGCGATGTTCAAGGCCGTGAACGAGGTGCGCCAGCTGCAGCACGCGCTTGGCTACTCGGGACAGTGGATGACCGAATTCGTGTTCAACGTGATTCGTCTGGCCAAGAAAGAACCCAAAAAGAAGAGCGAATAAGCCTTTTTTCGGGCTCGTGACTCACTTTTTTCGGCAAAGAGTTTTGACTTTGCCGAAAAAAGTCTACATTTGTAACTGAGTTTGGTTAAGATGACGGAAGTAGATGGTATCGTAATCGGAAACTTTGAGTCGAAGCTGGACAGGCTGATGGCCGCCTACAGGCAGCTGGCACAGGAGAATGCCGCCCTGCGTGAACAACTGCACCGCCAGTCTGCAGAGTTGGCCGAAGCGCGCGACCGATACGACGAGCTGACCGATTCCTATGCGAAACTCAAGCTGGCCAAGATAATCAGCGTGAACGACACGGAAGTGGGCGACACGCAGCGCCGATTGTCGAAGTTAGTGCGTGAAGTGGACAGGTGCATAGCACTACTCAATGCCTCGGAGCAAATGGATGAACTGCTATGATACCTACCGACCAACTGAGAATAAAGGTGATTATTGCCGGGATGACCTTCTATCTGAGGATCGATCCCAGGGAGGAGGAGGCTATCCGCAAGGCGATAAAGCACATTGACGATAAGTTGAACGCGTATCGGGAGCACTTCCCGGGGCAGAGCACCGCGAAGTACCTCTGTATGGTGGCCCTCCACATCGGGGTGCTGTTTCAGCAGGAGAGGATGCGCACCGATACCCGTCCCTACCAGGAAAAGTTCGAGGAGCTCAGCAACAGGCTCGACGAGTTTCTGGCCGACAACGGAGAACGCGATTGACTTATACATATAACAGAGTATAACCACGCACTACTGCAGCGTCAAGGCATCCATATGGGCTTTGCGTCGTGAGGTAGTGCGATTTTTATTAATAAAATCAAGTAACGACCATGACAACGTTAATACCGGTAATTGTCGGAGTAGCAGGTCTCATCATAGGCGCTGCACTCAGTTACTTCATCGCCTTCTCCGGTGCAAAGTCCAAGGCCAAGCAGATGCTGGCCGAGGCCGAGGCACAGGGCGAAGTGATGAAGAAAAACAAACTCCTCGAAGTGAAGGAGAAGTTCCTCAACAAGAAAGCCGAACTGGAAAAGGAGGTTGCAGCCCGCAGCCAGAAGCTCCAGCAGGCCGAGAGCCGCATCAAGCAGCGCGAACTGCAGCTCAACCAACAGCAGAGCGACAACCAGCGCAAGCGCAACGAGATCGAAGCCATCAAGGCCAACCTCGACAACCAGATGAAGATCGTCAGCGACAAGCAGGCCGAGCTCGACACCTTGAAGGCGCAGGAGCGCGAGCAGCTCGAGGCCATCAGCGGTCTCACTGCCGACCAGGCACGCGAGCAGCTCGTCGAGTCGCTCAAGGAAGAGGCCAAGACACAGGCCGCATCCTACATCAACGACATCATCGACGATGCCAAGATGACCGCCAACAAGGAGGCTAAGCGCATCGTCATCCAGTCTATCCAGCGTGTGGCTACCGAGACTGCCATCGAGAACTCTGTCACCGTGTTCCACATCGAGAACGACGAGATGAAGGGCCGTATCATCGGCCGTGAGGGCCGCAATATCCGTGCCCTCGAAGCGGCAACTGGTGTTGAGGTGGTGGTTGACGATACTCCCGAAGCCATCGTAATCTCTGCCTTCGACCCCGTACGTCGTGAGATTGCCCGCCTGGCCCTCCACCAGCTGGTGGCCGATGGCCGTATCCACCCCGCACGTATCGAAGAGGTGGTGGCCAAGGTGAAGAAGCAGGTCGAGGAAGAAATCATCGAGACAGGTAAGCGCACCACTATCGACCTCGGTGTGCATGGTCTCCACCCCGAGCTCATCCGCATCATCGGTAAGATGAAGTACCGCTCATCATACGGTCAGAACCTCCTGCAGCATGCCCGCGAAACGGCCAACCTCTGTGCTGTGATGGCTTCAGAGCTGGGCCTCAACCCCAAGAAGGCCAAGCGTGCAGGTCTGCTTCACGATATAGGTAAGGTGCCCGATGAGGAGAATGAACTGCCCCACGCACTCTATGGTATGAAGCTCGCCGAGAAGTATAAGGAGAAGCCCGATATCTGCAACGCCATCGGTGCCCACCACGATGAGACGGAGATGGAAACCTTGCTCGCTCCCATCGTACAGGTGTGCGATGCCATCTCTGGTGCACGTCCCGGTGCACGCCGTGAGATTGTGGAGGCTTACATGAAGCGTCTCAACGACCTTGAGCAGCTCGCCATGTCATACCCCGGCGTGGTGAAGACCTATGCCATCCAGGCAGGTCGCGAGCTCCGCGTCATCGTAGGTGCCGACAAGATTGACGACCAGACTACCGAGGCGCTCTCTGCTGAGATCGCCAAGAAAATCCAGGACGAGATGACCTATCCCGGCCAGGTGAAGATTACAGTGATCCGTGAGACCCGTGCCGTGAGCTATGCTCGCTAAGGGGTCTGTGTAGATAAAGTGAAGAAGGGTAGCCATGCGGCTACCCTTCTTTATTGTACATTTGTGACTAGTATGGAGTCCCTTACCTGGTGGCTCTTCTCATCGCTCACCACTCGCTGCTCATTGCTCATCGCTCACCGCTACTTTCTCGGGTCGCTGCCCCACATCATCTTCTTCTGCAGGGTGCGGAAGAAGGTGTTGTTCTCCTGCTTCACCACGCGGATGGTGTGTGCCGCCTTGCGCAGGGTGAGGGTGGTGTGCTCGGGATAGCTCTGGCTGATGCCGTCGACGGCCACGAGGAAGCTACCGCTACGGCTCTCGATGCTGAGGCTGATGGTCTTGTCGTCGGCGATGACGATGGGGCGTACGCCCAGGCTGTGGGGTGCCACGGCGGTGAGGACAAACACGTCGGACTGCGGATAGACGATGGGTCCTCCGGCGCTGAGCGAGTAGGCTGTCGAGCCGGTAGGGGTGGCTATGATGAGTCCGTCGCCCATGTAGGTGGCCAGGTGCTCGCCGCCGACAATGGTGTGCACGGCGATCATCGACGAGCTGTCGTGCTTCGATACGGTGACCTCATTGAGCGCATAGCTCGGGTGCAGGGTGTCGTCGCCGGCAACAATCTCGAGCAGGCTGCGCTCGCGTATGGCGTAGTGCCCTTGGTGCAGTTGCGCGAAGAAATGCTCCATTTCATCGGCCGAAACGTCGGCCAGGAAGCCCAGCCGTCCCGTGTTGATGCCCACGATGGGTATGCCCGTGGCTCCTATGCAGCGGGCGGCCTTGAGGAACGTGCCGTCGCCACCGAGGCTGATGGCCATGTCGACACTCAGGCTCTGCAGATCGTCGATGATGCCGGCCGATTCGAAGGCGAAGGGCTGTGCCTCGCTAAGGAAGCGGTGGAAATCGCGGTCTACATACACCTCGTCGCCATAGCCTGAGAGGATGGCAAACAGCTGCTCGGCATGTACCGACTTGCAGGTCTCATAGGTGTTTCCGAATAGGGCGAAGCGCATTTGTGGTCTATGATTTATGATTTATGATTTATGAATGACCAATTTGTCAATTAAATATGTTACCTTTGTACCGAATTTGCGCTAACTGCGTAAATCATTGCAAAGATAATACTTTTTTTGTTTGTATGACGAAACTGAGTGTAAATATAAATAAGGTGGCTACGCTGCGCAATGCGCGTGGCGGCAATAACCCCGACGTGTGCCGCTTTGCCCAGGACTGTGAGGCGATGGGCGGTGAGGGCATCACCGTGCATCCGCGTCCCGACGAGCGCCATATCCGCCGTGCCGATGTATTTGCCCTACGTCCGTTGTTGCGCACCGAGTTCAACATCGAGGGCTATCCCAGCAAGGAGTTCATCGAGCTGGTGCTTCAGGTGAAGCCTGCTCAGGTGACCTTGGTGCCCGATGCTCCCGACCAGATCACTTCGAACCACGGGTGGGATACGGTGGCTCACCAGGAGTTCCTCACCGAGGTGGTGGCCACGTTCAACAAGGCGGGCATACGCACTTCCGTGTTCGTGGACCCCGACGTGGAGATGGTGGAGTATGCTGCCAAGGCGGGTGCCGACCGTGTGGAGCTCTACACCGAGCCCTATGCTGCCGGGTATGCCAAGAACCGTGAGGTGGCCGTGGCTCCCTACATCGCTGCTGCCAAGGCGGCGCGCAAGGCGGGCATCGGGCTCAATGCGGGGCACGACCTCAGCCTGGAGAACCTCGCCTACTTTGCTCAGAACGTACCCAACCTCGACGAAGTGTCCATCGGCCACGCGCTCATCTGCGACGCCTTGTATCTGGGCATCGAGGAGACGATACGCCGGTACAAGGAGTGCCTCGCCGTGAAGCGCTGAATGAAAATGGTAAATAGCTAAAATCAGATAATCAGAATGTTATTCTTACAAGCACAAATGCACCAGGCCGCTGCCGTGGCCGAAAATCCCGTTCTCACCGAAGTGGTTGAGACGGCAAATGAGATGAATCTGTGGGATATGGCCACCAAGGGCGGATGGATAATGATTGTCCTTGCCCTGCTGTCTGTCCTGTGTATATATATCTTCGTGGAGCGCCTCGTGGTGATACGCAAGGCTTCGAAGGTGGACCCCGTGTTCATGGAGCGCATACGCGACTATGTGAAGACCGACGAGCTGAAGTCGGCCATCAACTACTGCCGTATGACCAACACGCCCGCTTCCAATATGATCGAGAAGGGCATCGAGCGCATCGACCGCTCGGCTACCGAGGTGCAGGCGGCACTGGAGAATGCGGGTAACCTCGAGGTGGCCAAGCTCGAGAAGGGCCTCTCGGTGATGGCTACCATTTCATCAGGTGCTCCCATGATTGGTTTCTTGGGCACCGTGCTCGGTATGGTGCGTGCCTTCTGGGAGATGGCCAATGCGGGCAACAACATCGACATCACATTGCTCTCGAGCGGTATCTACGAGGCGATGATCACCACCGTAGGTGGTCTCGTGGTGGGTATCGTAGCGATGTTTGCCTACAACTACCTGGTGTCGCGCGTGAACGATGTGGCCAATGTGCTTGAGGCACAGACCCTCTCGTTCATGGACCTTAAGGATTAAGGGCTGTGAGCCGTGAGTTGTGGGTAATGAGCCGTGAGCTTTCATCCGGAGGCAGGCTCACTTCTCAAGACTCGAAGCCCAAAGCCAAGAAAAAAGATTCCTAACTCCTAATTTTAAAAACCGTGAGCCTGAAACGAAGAAACAAGATATCGCCCACCTTCAGCATGTCGTCGATGACGGACCTCGTGTTCCTGTTGCTGATATTCTTCATGATTACCTCTACGATGGTGACCCCAAATGCCATCAAGGTGCTCCTTCCGCAGGGCAAGCAGCAGACCTCTGCCAAGCCCCTTACGCGCGTGATCATCGACAAGGACCTCAACTACTACACCGCCTTCGGCAACGAAGACGAGATGCCCATCCTCCCCGAGGAGCTGGCTGCATTCCTCCAGGAGTGTGCGGCCAAGGAGCCCGAGATGTATGTGGCGCTCTATGCCGATGAGCGTGTGCCCTATCGCGAGATTGTGAATGTGTTGAACATTGCCAACGAGAACCAGTTCAAGATGGTGCTGGCCACTCGTCGCCCCGATAAAAAGAACAAGCGTTGAAAGTAGATAAAAGTCAGATAGCCGGTGTGCTTGTCACCCTCGCGGTGCATGCTCTTGTGGTGCTGCTGCTCGTGGTGCTCAGGTTGCACGCGCCCGTGCTGGAGGAGGAGAGCGGCATCCCCGTGACGTTGGGCAACGTAGCCCAGGCACAGGGGTACACCGAGTCGTACCAGTTTACCGAGGTGTCGTCCGTCAAGAGCGACGTACCTAACATCGAGAATGCTCCGCAGACCCAGCCGCAGCCCAAGGTGGACGAGCCGCTCGTGACCCAGCCCGACGAGCCTACCGTGGATATGCCCACTGCCGAGGAGATTGAGGCGCAGAAGCGTGCCGAGGCCGAGCGCCTGGCCGCCGAGCGTGCAGCCCAACAGATGGCCAGCGCCTTCGGCAAGGGATTCGAGATGGGTAGCAAGGGCGAAGCCACCGAGCAGCCCGAGGAGGGCACCCAAGGCACCGAGACAGGTGTGTCGGCAGCAGAGAAGGCTGTGGGCATAGGCGTACAGGGTACGTTCGACCTCAATGGCCGTAGCATCTCGGGCGACGGACTCCCCGTACCCGTCAATACCGTGCAGGACGAGGGTCGTGTGGTGGTGACCATCACTGTAAATCCTGCCGGTCAGGTCATTGCCACCAGTATCAACCTCCGCACCAACACCACGAACCCTGAGCTGCGCAAGGCGGCCGAGGATGCGGCCAAGCGCGCGCAGTTCAACCGTATCGATGCGGTCGACAACCAGACGGGTACCATCACCTATTACTTCAAGCTACGTTAGCCGGCATCGTCCCCTACGGGCATAATTCAAGGGTATACCCATCATCTCCCGAGGGTATACCCTTTTTTCGTCGCGGGTCTATCCGTTTTCCAAATCGGGTATACCCTTTTCCAAAATTGGGTCTACCCGTTTTCTGTTGCGGGTATACCTGTTCTGTGGGTTGTTTACTGACTGTATGTCAGTTGTTTGTGCGCAGTATAGTGAGCAGCCCTTCGCAGGCGTCTTCGAGGATGTCGATGACGTTCTCGAATCCTTGTGCACCGCCGTAGTAGGGGTCGGGCACGTGGTCGGCGGGGATGCGGGTGCAGTACTCCGTCATGCGGTGTATCTTCTCCTCGGCTTCAAGGCTGGGTGCCAGCTCGCGGAGGCGGCTGATGTTGCTGTCGTCCATCCCGAGGATGAGGTCAAACTCCTCGAAGTCGCTCATCCGCACGGGGCGCGAGAGGTGGGTGATGTGGTATCCTCGGCGCGAGGCATGGGCTCGCATGCGCGGGTCGGCCTGCTCGCCCTGATGGTAGCTGATGAGTCCGGCCGAGTCCACTTCGATGGCCTTGTCTAATCCTTCGCGCTTCAGTATCGTGCGCATCACCTCCTCGGCCGTACAGGAGCGGCAGATGTTGCCCAGGCACACGAAGAGTATCTTCTTGGTTGTCATGCTTCTAGTGATGTTCTGTTAGTTGTTGTTCAGGTTTAGTGTAACGGCAGTCCGCACAAGGTTTGTCATTCTGAACGAATGTGAAGAATCTCGCAAATAGTTCTCGCCAAATCCTTGTGCGAGATCCTTCCGGCGCTACGCTTTGTCAGGATGACAACATCGCGGGGAAAGTCTTCGGGTATAGATGCTATTTTGTTGTATTTCTTTTTGTTGCCACCACCTGACCGTCATAGTCGAGGCTGATGCGCGAGTAGCGGTCCCAACCCACCTCATTGAGGGCCTTCTTGTAGAATGCCAGCAGGTTGTCGAACTTGTCGGCATAGTCTTTGGGGCTTCCCAGCACGATGATGTGGTCGCCCACGCGGGGGATGAGTTCTATCTCTCCGTTATCGTTGACGTAGATGTGCTCTATCTGGGCATTCCACAGCTCCTCGTCCTGCAGGTACTGTGCCAGGGGGAGCAGCCCTTCGCGGGCAAACTTGCGGCTGATGTTGCCCATCGCCAGGGGCACATACACGGCTTTGGCGATATGCTCTATCACCTCTCCCTCTTCGTCAAGGTAGTAGCTGTCGTTGCCGTTGGTGATAACGCGCAGGATGGGCTTGCGGCACTTTACGGTCACCATCACGTGCCCGTCCATCGTCTTGTAGCACTCGCTGGAGGCGATGAGTGGCGAGGCCTCCAGGGCCTTCTCCATCGTGTGCAGGCTCACCTCGTCGAGCGGCCTTCCCGTGGGGTCGAGCTTCTCCTTCTTGAGCAGGGCGACGATGTCGTCCGTGCTCATGTAGCCTGTTTTCAGGCTGTCGCGTATCTCCAGCCGTATGCCTTGGCACATCTGTCCCTCGGGCTTGCTGCACAGGGCCACCAGGGCAAACACGACGTAGCCGGCCAGGAGCACGAGTGTGATGGTCGATAGTATCTTCTTCATATCGCTCAGCGCTTCAGTATGTCCGTAATCTGTGTGGCAAAGTTCTCGATGTCGCCTGCACCGAGGGTTACGAGCACCTCCAGTTCATCCTTCCTGGCCTCCACGAAGGCAGGCACCTCGCTCTTGGCTATCAGCTGCTTCTTCACCTGCGGAGCCAGATGGTCGTAGATGAGGGCGCTGGTGACGCCGGGGATGGGCTCCTCGCGGGCAGGATATATGTCGGTGAGGATGACCTCGTCGAAGAGCGAGAGGCTCTCGGCAAACTCGCGGTAGAAGTCCTGTGTGCGCGAGTAGAGGTGGGGTTGGAATATCGCCGTCACCTTGCGCCCCTCGTAGAGCTCGCGGATAGAACGCGCGCTTTGGCGTATCTCGGCAGGATGGTGGGCGTAGTCACTGAGGTACACCTTCGTGTCGCTCTTCAGCTTGAAGTCGAAGCGGCGCTCCACGCCACGGAAGCTGGCCATCGCCTCGCGCAGCTCCTCGTCGGTGACGCCCACCAGCTGGGCCATCGCCATGGCGGCGATGCCGTTGTCGATGTTCACGCTCAAGGGCACGCCCAGGCGTATGTCCTTGACCACACCTGCGGGATGTACGAAGTCAAACTCGATTTCACCTCCGCCGATGCGGATGTTCTCAGCGTGGTAGTCGCCTCGGTCGCGCGAGTAGGTGAGCACGCGCACACCCTCCTTCACCCGCGGGCTGATTTCCAGCCCCTCGTGGATGATGAGCGCCCCGTCGGGGCTGATGAGCGAGGTGTAGTGCTCGAAGCTCTCCCAGTAGGCCTCGGGCGTACCGTATATGTCCAGATGATCGGGGTCGGTCGAGGTGATCACCGTCACGTAGGGCCTCAGCTGGTGGAACGAGCGGTCATACTCGTCGGCCTCGATCACCACATAGTCGCTCTTGTCCGTAAGCAGCAGGTTGGTGCCGTAGTTCTGCGAGATGCCGCCGAGGAAGGCCGTGGTACCCACGTGCGAATTGTACACGAGGTGTGCCGCCATCGACGAGGTAGTCGTCTTGCCATGCGTTCCCGCCACGCACAATCCCTTGCGGCTGCGCGTGATGGTGCCCAGCACCTGTGCACGTTTCTGTATCTCGAATCCCTGCTCGCGGAACCAGGTGAGCTCGCTGTGGTCCTGCGGTACGGCCGGCGTGTACACCACCAGTGTCTGCTCCTTCGAGCGGCAGCCGTCGGGTATCAGCGCCACGTTGTCCTCATAGTGGATGGCCGCTCCCTCGGCATTGAGCCTTCCGGTGAGCTCGCTCGGCGTACGGTCATACCCAGCCACCTCCTTGCCCAACGACAGGAAGTAGCGCACCAATGCACTCATGCCGATGCCGCCGGCACCGACGAAGTAGACTGACTTTATCGCATCAATATTCATAGCGTATCGTTCTTTTTTGTGCTGTTGTCAAAATGGAGTGTAAAGGTAGTGAGAATTTTTGATTATTCGAAGGCGAAGCGGAGCAATTTGTGGTGCCGATGTGATGAATGGGTATATAAATAGTTTGTGCGGCGTTGGCCGATGTCGATTATTTTCGTATCTTCGCACACAGTTAGCACACAGCATTTTTTTATGGAAGACAATAAGGCAATCAATCCCAATAACTTGAGTTTCCTCAACCGGATATTCCGTGGCGACAAGGTCGTTTGGTTGGTATTCATGATTCTGATGCTCATCTCCATCGTGGAGGTGTTCAGCGCAGCCAGTACGCTCACATACATCGGCGACCGCAGCTATTGGTGGGCCATACGCGGGCACTGCACCAACCTGCTCATGGGCTTCGCCGTGGTGTATCTCGCCCATCTCGTGCCCTACCGCTTCTACAAGGCGGTGCCCGTGGTGCTGGTACCCCTGTCGGTGGTGATGCTCGTCTGGGTGTTGCTCAAGGGTACTGCCGTCAACGATGCCAACCGCTGGATCAACCTCGGCCCCGTAAGCATCCAGCCCTCCGAGCTGGCCAAGGTGGGTGTCATCATGGGTACGGCCCTCATCCTCTCGCGTACGCAGACCGAGAACGGTGCGGGCTCCAACGCGATGAAGTGGATCCTGTGGATGACGGGCATCGTATGTGCCTTCATCGTGACGGAGAACCTCTCCACCGCCCTGCTGCTCTTCGGCGTGGTGTTCCTGATGATGTACGTCGGCCGTGTGCCCCTGAAGCAGCTGGGCAAGCTCGTCGCTGTGCTTGCCGTCATCGGTATGCTGTTCGGTGCATTGCTGCTCCTCCCCTACAAGACATTGGACAGCCTGCCCGGCCTCAACCGCCTCACCACGTGGAAGGCGCGCTTCGAGCGCTTCTTCGAGAAGACCGACCCCGTGCCCGCAGCCCAGTTCAAGATTACCGACGAGAACTTCCAGGAGACGCATGCCACGATGGCCATCGCGTCGAGCAACATCATCGGCCGCGGTCCCGGCAACTCGGTGGAGCGCGACTACCTGCCCCAAGCCTATTCCGACTTCATCTTTGCCATCGTCATCGAGGAGCTGGGCCTGCTCGGCGGAGCCTTCGTCGTGTTCCTCTACCTATGGCTGCTCGTCAGGGCGGCCAAGGTGGCGCAGCGCTGCAAGAGCTATTTCCCCGCCTTCCTCGTCATGGGGTGTGCCCTGATGCTCGTGGCCCAGGCCATGCTCAACATGATGGTAGCCGTGGGCCTCTTCCCCGTCACGGGACAGCCCCTGCCGCTCATCAGCCGAGGCGGCACGTCGACCATCATCAACTGCGGCTACATAGGCATGATACTCAGCGTGAGCTACTACACCGAGAAGATGGAGCGTGATGCCCAGCTCGCGGCGGAGCAGGCAGCCGAGGAGGACATCCCCGAGATCCTGCGCGAACAGTAGTGTGATGCCCGGCCGAGGATGTAGGACGTGGCATCGGGGGCACTTGGGGCACTTTGTACCAGGAACTTCTTCGTGAGATGAATAATTATCCTTTACTATATATAGTAAGGGGTAATTTTTTTATGTGTGCGTTGGGTTCTCGGGAAAAAAGTGCCCCAAGTGCCCCCTCTGTGGTTATAGCGTTGGTCTACAGGGGAATGGATGGGCACTGTGGGGCACTTTGGCGTCGGGTTATTCCTCGGGTGTGCTTTCGCGGGCGTTGGTGCGCTGGTTGTTCTTGATGTCGTCGCCGGTGAGGAAAACGACGTTCCATCCGCGCTGGCCGCGTATCTTGCGCTGCTCGAAGCCGAGGCGTTCCATGGCGCGCTTTACCTTGCGGGCGTTGAGGCGGGTGCGGATGTACTGGCCCACGATTTCGATGATGCGGGTGGAGGTGACAAACTCGCCCGGGTCGTCGCCGTAGGGTCGTCGCAGGTAGGTGAGGATGAGCTCCTCCTCGTGGCTCACCTCTTCGAACTGTTGGTTGTGGCGTTCCAGCTCGTTGATTTCCTCGCTCGTGAACCAGTAGGCGAAGCCCTGGCGGTAGAGTGTGTAGGCTTGTGCATAGATCTCGTCGTGGGCGATGGGGTGGTCGTAGGGCGAGCGTATGTCGGTGACGAGGAAGGGCAGCCAGCGGCGCGTGCCGTAGACGTCGGTGAGGAAACGGGGGTTGTTGCCCGTGGCACAGAAGGAGGCGATGTGGCATCGGCTCTCGCGGTAGCGGGCATAGGCGGCGCGCTCGCTGATGGTGGTTGTGGTGACGATGGCGTTGAGCTGTGCCACCTGCGTGGGGGTGAGGGTATCGATCTCTTCGAGTGCGATGAGTGCTTTCTCGGTGAGCAGCAGGCGGTCGTCGGTGTTCATCATTTGGGTGAAGTTGCGCACGGCAAAGTAATCGGCGAGTACGGGTGGGAGCAGCGAGCGGCAAAAAGAACTTTTGTAAATGCCTTGTCGGCCTATGTAGGCGAGGATGACGTGGTTGGTGACCTTGGGGTCGAGCCAGCAGGCGATGAGCCCCACGAGCCATTTCTTGAAGAAGCGGCAGTGCAGTTCGGCGGTGCCGTTGCTTGTGGTGACCATCGAGGCGAGCCCGGTGATGGGGTCTCCCGTGCCGTCCCATTGGGGCAGGCTGTCGAGGTATTCGCGTAGGGGGTTGTACTCGGGCGAGCGGTCGCTCTCGATGACTGCGCTGAGGTCGCTCTTCACGACGCGGCAGGCCAGCGCGCGGCTGATGTCGCAGTAGATGGTGTTGAGGATGCGGTCGGTGAGTTCCACGAAGGTGGCTTCGGGGTGGGTCTCGACTTCGTACTTGCGTGTCAGCACGTTGTAGCGTGTGGCGATGTGTTGCTCGTCGAGCCATTGGGCGATGGCATCGGCCGATGCCGTGCCCTTCTCCCCCTTCCCCGTGTGGCGGAGGGGGCGGGTGGCGTGCTCGTCGGTGTGGCGGTAGCAGGAGCGGACGATGGCGGGCACGTCGTCGGTCTGGGCATAGTCGGCAAAGGAGGTGAGGGCCCACTCGGTGCAGTCCTCGAGCGGCACGCCGTAGCGGTTCATCAGGTAGCAGGCTTCGCTGATGTACTTGTTGTGGTTGCCGGGCTCGTAGCGTACGCCGCGGCGCTCGAGCTCGCGCAGTGCTGCGGCGGCGCAGCTCTCGACCCGCATCTTCTCACTCTTCACTCTTCCCTCTTCACTCTTCCCTTTCTTCGGTCGGCCTACGGGGCGGGTGGTGGCGCGGCGTTCGGCCTCGTACTGGGAGGCGAGGGTGGCGGTGTCGAAGGGTTCGGCATCGGGGTTGTAGTGGACGTCGGGGTCGTGGGCGAGGGCCGAGAGGCGGGTGGGGTTGCTGCACTTGAGGTCGGGGGTGCAGCCGGTGAGGCGGCGGTAGTACTCGTTGACGGTGTCGAAGGCGCGCTTGTAGGAGGAGGGAGACCCACCCCGACCCTCCCTGTGAGGGAGGGGGGAAGGCTCCGCGGTGTCTGGGTTCCCTCCCTCACAGGGAGGGTTAGGGTGGGTCTTCGCGATGATGCGCAGGCCGTGGCCGCTGAGGGTGATGTAGGCCATATGGGTGTGGGGGTCGGCCTTGACGGCGGCTACGGTACCGGCCATCTGCTCGGGGGCGATGCCGTCGAGGTCTACGAGTGTGAGGCCCGTGTAGCCGGTGATGTGGTCCACGGCCTTGCCGCCGCTGAAGCGTACGGCCACGGCGAAGCAGAGCACGTGGGACTTGAGCCTGCGTGCCAGTTGGGTGTCGCCGCTCTCGCGGGCGAGGCGGTGGCTGAGGGTGGCGGCGCGCAGGGTGGCGTCGGTGCGGATGAGGTGGACCATGTGGTCGATGGTGTCGGGTTGGGGCTGCATGTCGGCAAAGCCCTTGAAGGTGTCGATGGTTTGCATAAGGGGTTAGTGTTTAGGGTTTAGTGTTTAGAGTTTAGTGTTTAGAGCGTAGTGCTTGGGGTGTAGGGTAGACTTGATTCGGGAATTGGGTAGACCCAATTTTTGAAAACGGTAGACCTGATTTGGAAAACGGATAGACCCGATTTGGGGAGACGGTAGACCCGTTTTGGGGCTGGGCGCGGGAAGATGCGGTGCGCCACGTGCAGCAGGCGGCTGAGCCAGCGCGGTAGGGCTGAGGTGTAGTGTGTCATTGCGGTTCTGTATTATGGGTTGATGTCACGAAGGTAGCGAGGGCTTTCGGAATGGCATAGTAAAGCTCACCCCGATGAGGGGGAAATCTCATCGGGGTGTACTGTATGTCCCGTTTGGTGTATTCGGTCGGTGTATTTGGTGTAGTTGGGGAGGAGTAATTTAATGAAAACGTCTAACTAACTGTCCCTCTGTTTATAGAGGGGCAACGCGAGATGAGCGTTGCTTGCGACGACGGGAGCTTTAGCTCCCCAAAGTCGTCTCAGGAGGGAGTTGCCTTTCCCTTCGGCCGGCGAACACGTTTCCAAACGAAGTGCGGAG
>JAZRFA010000049.1:0-19274 GCA_045661085.1 Bacteroidaceae bacterium | reverse complement strand
GAGATGTCATGGAGCCAGCACCTCCGTTCAGCTCAGGACTTCATGTCTGTAGGCGACGAGGTAGAGGCTGTTGTATTGACTCTCGACCGCGACGAGCGCAAGATGTCACTCGGCATCAAGCAGCTCAAGGCTGATCCCTGGGCTGGTATCGACGCTAAGTACCCCGTAGGTTCTAAGCACACTGCAAAGGTTCGTAACTTCACTAACTTCGGTATCTTCGTAGAAATCGAGGAGGGCGTAGATGGTCTTATCCACGTTTCTGACCTCTCTTGGACAAAGAAGGTTAAGCACCCCTCTGAGTTCACTCAGATTGGCGCTATGCTCGACGTTCAGGTTCTCGAGATTGATGTTGACAACCGTCGTCTCAGCCTCGGTCACAAGCAGCTCGAGGAGAATCCTTGGGATGTATTCGAGACAGTATTCACTGTAGATTCAATCCACGAGGGTACCATCATCGAGATGCTCGACAAGGGCGCTGTAGTGTCACTTCCCTATGGTGTTGAGGGCTTCGCTACTCCCAAGCACCTCGTTAAGGAGGATGGCTCACAGGCTCAGGCTGACGAGAAGCTCGAGTTCAAGGTAATCGAGTTCAACAAGGAGGCTAAGCGCATCATCCTCTCTCACAGCCGCATCTTCGAAGATGTAGCTAAGGCTGCTGAGCGTGCTGAGAAGAAGGCTGCTGCAGCTGCTAAGAAGAACAACAAGAAGGAAGAGGCAGCTCCCTCAATCGAGAACAAGGCTGCTGCTACCACTCTCGGTGACATCGATGCACTTGCAGCTCTTAAGGAGCAGCTCGAAGGCAAGAAGTAATTTAGACAAACTTCTATAACTTCACTGTAAAGGCCGACGCATGTCGGCCTTTACTCGTTTATATCCTTTGAGATACTATATCTGTTTGGATGGCTTTCCATAGTATTGTCTTTGGCATCATTCATCCCCTTCCCAGAGAACTATTTGGTCTGGAAGTAAAGCAGGGGTGTGTCAAAGCTCCGTTTGTCATTCTGAGCGTGTCGAAGGGGACAAGCGAACGTTAGTTATGAGATTCTTCGCTGTGCGCTGAATGACAAGAATAATGTAAAAAGAGGGTGTGTCTGTTTTGACACACCCTCACACCATTCTATGCATTTGATCTCTGGGTTTATCTAGTGTAGTATTCTATCTCGTCATAGGTGTCTCTGTACGCAATCTCTATGCCTGTTGTTTGGTCGAAATAGTATACGGCCTCGTCATCGTTGCCTATTGAAGTTCCATATCGAGTTTCTAGATAGTTGGTGATTTCATCTTTTGTCAGATTCTTGAGTCTGACGCGCACTGAAACGACCACGTTGTTGCCAAACGTGAATTTGACAGTCTTCATCTTGTCTACGCCTGCATACTCCAGCAAGTCTTCATCAATCTCATATTCCAGTTCAGCGCTTGTCTCGCGTTTGAGTGCCAAGTCTTCGCCGTATAAGTGCTCTATCTCACTTCTTGATTTTCCTATGGCAATACTGAAATCTTCAAATAAGTCTCGATTTATTGCTCTGTATTCTAACTCTCTAATGTTGTCCCAAGTGATTGTTGCTGTGGATTTGTCATAGTTGACATTGTTTATGTATACTTGCCTGTCTGAATCCTTCTTGTGTAGATAGTACTTCGTGTTTAAGTATTCAACAAGTTCATTCCTTGAGAACCCTTTGTAGTTGCCATACTTTACATCTACGCCATTGGCCTTTCCGGTACGGATATTGAAGTTGAATTGTACGGACTTGGCTTCGTCTCGGTAGAGCAGATAGGCTTCAAATTCTTCTGTGGGGTTGTCGCCATATGCCGATTTGGTTTCCTCCTTCGTCTTTCCTATGATGCCTGCATAGTCGGGAATAAGTCCTCCCGCCTCTACTATCACTGCTGCTGTGCCTTGGGATGTTACTACATCGATGACTGTGTACCCTTCCGACATAGCTGTGATCAGTCCGGTTTTTGTGTCCACAATGGCAGTTTTGTCATTGTGTGACTTGTAAGAGGTGATATCTTCGTCCACCCAACTTCTATACGCAGGTAAGGTGCTTTCATGGTAGTCAAGTTGTAGGGTTTCGCCTACCAATTTCCCATATATGCGTTCCTCGTCATTCGTATTGTCTTTTATTGTAAACGAATAATCCGACATCTTAAAGAATGTGAAGTCCAATATTTTATCACTGCAGCCACCGTTTATCTTGCCATTTGTTCCTATTTGGTAACTGCCTTGAGCATGAATACCTGAAACGTACTCTCCTAAGTCTTTGGAGAAGTAGAAGAGGTTGTCGTCGCCGAACTGAATGACCTCTGTTATCCCAGCTGTTGCATCTTCAAAAACCCATGTTCCAATTAATTCCTGCATTGTCACCATAATAGGTGTAGGCGCAGTGTGGGTAGTGTGGGAGATGGGTTCCTCTTTGCTGCATCCAACCAGTAGCAATACAATGCTTATTGCGTAAAAAAATCTCTTCATAGAAACTGTTTTTTTTGTTTTAATTGCAGCAAAGGTACTAAAACGTATGGATAAAGGCAACATATTTATAATATATGTAAGGGGAAGTGTATAAAAACAGCTTTCTACACGTATCTATCCGTTGGGATAAAACGATTACTTTAACTTAAATTCTCTTGCATTTTCACTCGCCTTGCACTAACTTTGTGCCCTGTTCTATAGGTAAAAAGATAATATAAGATATGACAACTCGACAGATAGAGATAATGGACACGACTTTGCGTGATGGTGAACAGACCAGCGGCGTATCGTTCGTGCCCCACGAAAAACTCTCCATAGCACGTTGCTTGCTTGATGACCTTCGCGTCAACCGCATCGAGGTAGCCTCGGCTCGTGTGTCGGCAGGTGAGGCCGAGTCTGTGAAGGCCATCTGCGACTGGGCACAGCGTGCTGGACATATCGATAAGGTGGAAATACTCGGCTTCGTCGATGGCACTACCTCGGTGGATTGGATTCTGGGCTGTGGCGCTCGCGTGATGAACCTTCTCACGAAAGGTTCGCTCAAGCACTGCACTGAGCAGCTCAAGCGTACTCCCGAGGAGCATATCGCTGGCATACGCCGCTCCGTAGCCTATGCTACCGAGAAGGGCGTGTCGGTGAACGTGTATCTTGAGGACTGGAGCAACGGTATGAAGAACTCGCCCGACTATGTCTTCCAACTTATGGATGGGTTGAAAGACTGTGGCATCCGCCGCTTCATGTTGCCCGATACGCTCGGTATCCTTAATCCTATGCAGGTGCAAGCTTTCATGGGTGAGATGGTGCAGCGCTATCCTGGTGTGCACTTCGACTTCCATGCTCACAATGACTATGATCTTGCCGTGAGCAATGTGTATGCTGCCGTGCTGGCTGGCGCCAAGGGTTTGCATACTACAATCAACGGTCTTGGTGAGCGTGCAGGTAATGCTCCTTTGGCAAGCGTGCAGGCTATCTTGCGTGACCACTTCGGTGCCGACACCTCTATCAATGAAGAGCGTCTTAACGATGTGAGTCGCCTCGTGGAGTCCTACTCGGGCATCACCATACCCGCCAACAAGCCTATCGTGGGTGAGAATGTCTTTACCCAGGTGGCAGGTGTGCATGCCGATGGAGACAACAAGAACAATCTCTACTGCAACGAACTGCTGCCCGAACGCTTCGGCCGCAAGCGCGAGTATGCTCTGGGTAAGACGAGTGGTAAGGCCAACATACGCAAGAACCTCGAATCTCTCGGGCTCGAACTTGATGATGAGTCCATGCGCAAGGTGACTGCCCGCATCATCGAACTGGGCGACAAGAAGGAGGTGGTCACTCAAGAAGACCTCCCCTACATTATCTCCGACGTACTGAAACACTCTGTGGAGGATGCTCGCGTAAAGCTCTTGAGTTACTATGTAACCCTCTCGCAAGGCCTCAAGCCCATGGCTTCACTCAAGCTCAGCATTGGTGATCAGATTTACGAACAGAATGCCAGCGGTGACGGTCAGTACGACGCCTTCGTGCGTGCGCTACGCAAGATATACAAGGAGACTCTCGGCCGTAAGTTCCCTATGCTCACGAACTATGCCGTGTCTATCCCCCCTGGTGGTCGCACCGACGCTTTCGTACAGACCATCATCACCTGGGAACACGAGGGTAAGACCTTCAAGACTCGCGGCCTCGATGCTGACCAAACCGAGGCAGCCATCAAGGCCACCATCAAGATGCTCAATATTATTGAGTGATAGCGATTAAGAACGGCTTTTTAATACTTCCACCAGCTCCTGCATCCCCTCCGAGGCACCCTTCCTTATGATGTGTATGGGACGTCCATAGGGCACCTTCACCTCGGCAGGGTCGATGAGATAGATTTGCGCGTCG
Source organism: Bacteroidaceae bacterium (assembly GCA_045661085.1). Classification (GTDB taxonomy): domain Bacteria; phylum Bacteroidota; class Bacteroidia; order Bacteroidales; family Bacteroidaceae; genus UBA1189. Next base: position 14,926 of record JAZRFA010000049.1, on the reverse strand, counting down.
CTTTTGGTGAATTGCACGAGCCCAGCAGCAGGGTATACATTGAGCGAAGTGCCGATGATGATGAGCACATCGGCCTCCATCACGTAATCTGCTGCTACTTCAATGTTGGGCACCTCCTCGCCAAACCATACGATGTAGGGGCGCAACTGGCTACCATCGGCAGCGCAGTCGCCTAGGCGCACCTCGTACTCCTCGGGGCGCAGCTCGCGTATATATTGAGGGTTGTTGGGCTCTCGGCTCGAAGTCACCTTGGTGAGCTCGCCATGCAGGTGAATCACGCGTGTGCTCCCTGCCCGCTCGTGCAGGTTATCCACATTTTGCGTTACCACCGTCACCTCATACCTCTCCTCCAATGCCGCCACGAGGCGATGCCCCTCATTGGGCTCCACGCTGAGCAGCTGCATACGACGTGCATTGTAAAAGTCCGTCACAAGTTGTGGATTGCGCCTATACCCCTCGGGCGTAGCCACATCCTCCACGGGATACTTGTCCCACAGTCCGCCCGAGTCGCGGAAGGTGCTGATACCGCTCTCGGCACTCATGCCGGCACCCGTGAGCACTACAATTTTCTTCATGGTCTATATCGTTTATTATTTTCGCTTCATTGAAAGAATATTTTCACTTCGTTGAAAAAAGTTTTTCGCTTTGTTAAAAATAATTTTTCATTCTAGTGAAAAAGTTTTTGCAAGGGCTCAAAAAACTTTGCAAAAAATGTGTATTTATCTATTTATCAGTGTGCAACACATCAAATCACCACAAGAAACCCTCTGTATAGGCATCAAATGCGGGACGCTCCGTTACCCCCTGCTGTTCTAACAGCTTATATATCGTTTTCTGTTCGGTAGGAGCGATGAGTCTATCCCCCTTGCGCATACGGTAATACATCGCCATACCGAAGGTGGCGATGAGCCTCTCTTTTACCATATGAGCTTGATGTACGGTCAGTGCCGACATCATCCGCACGAAGCCGCGGGCATACATCACCTTTTCTGCCGAGCGGAAGTAGGGGCACTCACCCTCCATCTGCGCCAAGTGAGCAAGGCTCACGATTTGCCACGTCTGCACCTCGGCCAGCATCATCGCCACTGCCGCGTGACGCAAGCAGGTAGCCGCCTTCGGGCAATCGCCCTTGAGGCAGAGGGTATAATTGTTGGGGACTTTCTCGCTGGTCTTTGTTGTTGAATTTTGTGTCATAGTGTGTTCGATTTAAGTGGTTGTTTAGTACTACAAATATACCACTTTAATGGCAGAAAAGCAAATGTTTTTGGGTCTAAATAGTTTGGCGCAAAACCCATAAGGCCCTCAAAGTACGTCTACGCCTATTCTTTTCGAACCTTACGGGTTGTTGCGAGTGGACTGGAGAATCTATATGCCGAAAATAAATCGCGATAGTGTGTGGTATGTTCAAAAGTTTTAGTATCTTCGCAGCATCGCTCACGCCGACAGGGTTCGTGGGTGGGCGATGACATAATGGAAAAGGCGTTTACTTGACGCTTTGGTTTTGACGATTGAGAACTTCGCAACTTCTAAGGTTTGTCAAAAACAAAGCAACGGTGAATGTCTCATGGGTATGTTTTCGTACTCCTTTGTTATATTGGTCGGACGACTCGTATAGCTCACAAGGTGTCGTATATACATATCGGCGTGAGGCTTCGCGTTGCTCGTTTCGACAAACCGGGCAATGCGAAGGCCTTCAATCGTGGAGCGAGCAACAAGTGTTGGCTTCACGCTTTTTGTTTATTATGTACCTATTGGAGCCGTAGGTACAAATGTTAATAGAAGTATTATGAGTAAAATCTCTAAAGTTGTAGTGACAATTGTTGTTGTGGTCGTTTCTTTTTTATTGTTCGGAGTTATCGTTGGAGTGAGAGAATCTGCAGGATATACAACTCCTGGCCCTCTTGGCTTGATTATTATGCTCGGAGCATATGGAGCAATACGAGCGGTTTGGAAAAAGGGAGATAAAAAAGACGATAATTCGACTTTGCAAAAATAATACTTATGTTTAAGGACTACTATAAAATCTTGGGTATATCATCTTCTGCTACAGCTGAAGAGATAAAAGCCGCATATAGGGCTATGTCTATTAAGTGGCATCCAGATAAGAATCCCAATGTAGATGTGACGAGTGCGATGCAAGATATAAATGAAGCATATGCGCTCTTAAAAGATCCAGCAAAAAGGATACGATATGATGTCGAATATCAAGAATTTGTTAGAGAATCAATACTCAAGAAACCGACCCGTTATGAATCAAATTCTTCGTATGAATCTTGGGATTACGATTATAGTGTGCATGATGAGACATTGAAGAATGATATTCAGGCAGCTCGTCAGTATGCGAAGGATTTGGTAAGTAAATTCTTTAAGGAACTCAAAGGTGCTTCGAAGGATGCTGCAAAAGGTGCTTGGGGTAGTGCAAAATACTATATATTTTCCATAATAGCGATTTCGTTTATTGGGAATATCATTAGAGGTTTTGTATCTGATAATGATAAAGAAGATTCTAGGCAAAACTCTTCTGAAATTATAGGGAGTACTCCACAAGCAATAGCGGCATTGTCTAATTTTTCTCCTCCTTCATCGTGGACAAAATATCTTATAAGCAATGAGGCTTTTTCTATTTATGTACCTAATACTGTAGAGTTAAGAAATGAATATGACCCATATACAATGCTACACAAAGAATTAGGTACTGTATGCAATTCTGATGTTGTTATATTCCAACAAAAATCTTTGGGAAATGGTGATTTCAAAGATGCTGACAAGCATTATTGTCGCATCATGATTCAGCACTTCAAAGGAGAATATGGCGATTTCCTAATGTCTACCCAAACCGAGCGTATAGATTACGAGACCAAAGAACTACTTTACGAGATTGCTAAAAATGAATTGGGAGGATATGAGTTTTTAGAAGGACCTACTTATCGTTGGGTTGATATCAATGGAACCAAAGCGATAGAAATCAATTATCGGCGAAATGGGAATGATGGAAACACCACGGCCTGTGCTATATATCTACTGCAAAATAGTAACGAAATGGTAAAAATGATAGTGGCGTATCGTGAACAAGAAAAGGAACGATGGCTGCCAGATATGAACAATGTAATAAAAACTTTTAAATGGAAAGAATTATGAAACATTTTCTATTTGTGTTGAGTGCATTACTTCTTTCATTAAATCTTAATGCTCAAACAATTGATGTAGAACTTATGACTTTGGATATTGCCTCCAAACCATACGATGATTATAACAGAGAAATGATTGTGATAAAACCAACGGTGGAAAATTTTGCAAAACTGCTTTCCCTTAATGAGGTTGAGTTTGAAAAAATAATGAAAAAGTATGGATATTTTGAAGAAAATAGTGCAGGAAAATATAGAGCTTTCTGGAATGGAGGACTTGATAATTTTATATACACAAAATGTGTAAATACTTTTAACTACAATATTATAGAGAATGAAGTGCGTTTCTTCCTTTCTGATGACATGCAATATCCTGTAGACGCAATGACCTCTCTTTATAGAGAATTAAAACCTTACTATAATAAATCAAAATTAAATAGTGAGGGGAATACGGTTGATTACTTTGTTTTCAAAGGCGGTGAATATGTGTTTCAATTCTTTATTACAGATAATGGAAAAATGTTTGATGTTGTTGCTGTTAGAAAACATATAAGTGAGTTTGAAAATAAATAAAAATACGTACATTTGTAGTAGTTTAACGAAAAAGATAAAACTTTTATGTTTATGTCTTGGTCGTAAAAATACTTCAGGAATCGATATCCTCCAGTACAAAAAAAGGAAGTATGAATAATACATTTCGAATACTCGCATTGGTTTCTTGCCTTCCATTGTTCATTTCAGCTGAGCGCCCTGTAGAAATGAATGTAAGTAGCAGTAGTTATGATATAGCTGCTATATATGAAAAGGTGGAATTAAAAAGTGGCACCAAAGTAATTGACGCTATGGGGAGCGTATCAGATGCTAGTGCCGTGCTCGTTCCGACAAAGGTGGATGAGGGAAAATATGAGGTTGAACTAACGAGAATAGATAAAGACTACTATCATATCTGTGGAACTTCACTTTATATTGAAACCAAGTACTGCTACGAATATGCGACATGGGATGATGCTATATTGAACATCACCTCAAACTATGGGTATACGCGTGGAGAAGTGATTTTCTTGGACTAGAATCTGATTGGTATGAAAAAGGTATTTTTGTGCATCGGTGTGGCTTTGTCGTTCGTCTGCTGCGACACAAATCACACTACGGAATATAATCGTATCAGCAGATATGATATTGATGGGTATGAGGCATTCATCGCAAGGTATCCTACAAGTATTCATGTAAGTGATGCTCGTGAAAGGATAGAAGTGGCGAAAGAAAGACAACGCCAAGAAGAGGAACGAGCAAGGCGTGAGGAGGAACAACGACAATTAGCGTATGCGTATGGGAATAACTCGTTAGCCAATGGTTCGCAGCCTTATGCTCAATGGTATGGTAGGAATAATTACTATGATGACTATACGCCACATTCTGAAATCAGAGTGCAAGCTCCGTATAATTCAGATGTCATTGCTATCGTGAGATACAACAATCATAATGGCAATGTTGCAGGGCATCGGTATATCAAGGCGGGCCATACTGCTACCATATATTTGAGGAATGGTCATAACTATCAAACATTCTTTTACTATGGAACAGGATGGTATCCTGATAAGGAGATGATGAATGGCATCAAAGGTGGATTTATCAAAGGTGAAGCCTTCTCAAAGGATGGTTCGGCATCATGTCTAGAAAACGAAATCTTAACCTACGAACTAACCTTGCAAACGAACGGAAACTTCCATACAAGTTCGAGCAATGAAGGAGAAATGTTTTAGTTTTACGAATATGAAAAAGGTCGTTTTATTCTTGGCTTGCGCCCTATCTTTTGTGTCTTGTGACTCTGTCCGTAGACTCCAAAGGCTGTATCCCGATGAGTTTCCTATAGATATATACAAAGAGTGCGTGGCGTATTGTGATAAGAAGCCACAAGAAAATATCAACGTAGATTCACTTTGTGGCGAATGGAAGTGGGAGAATTGGGGTGGTGACAAGATGGGTATCACCCTCACAAGTGATGGACGATATGTATATACGAGCGAGTGGAGAGATTGTTCCAAGGTGCATATAGAGGGTACATACGAATGGCTCCCCGAGCAGAACAAACTGGTGCTACATAATTATTACACACGGAAGAAGATACGCAAAGATCGTGATTTGCGCCTCAAATTCGCCAACCTTCCTCATGAAGAAATAATAGTGGTGGGATGCGGGAACAATTGCCTGCAACTTTACCGCTTGGGTGGTAGGATAATGTACTACATGAAGGATTGATCAATATAGCAAAACCGCTTCATTCAACCTTCTGCAAGGTCTTTAAGGAATAGACGTAGGCGTACCTTAAAGTCCTTGCAGATTGTTTGTTCTAATCCCTCATCCTTTCCGTTATTTCCACCCAATCCCCAAGCCAAACGAAAGGAACGCAGCCACGGGTGATTAGGAAAATGCAGAAAGAAAGCGGAGAGTGGAGAAACGATGACAACCTGTCACGAGAGCGAGAAAATCTCTTTGCCCAACTTCTACACTGAGTAAGCAGATTGCTCGATTAGCCAGCAAAATGCTACGGATTTTCTGTACAGAATTTGCAGGCGTTTCGTTTTCGGTTGATGAAACACGCATATTTTTCGTGTTGTTTTGCTGTTTTTCGCTCGCTTCTTCGTATCTTTACACCCTCGTATATACATTGGGTATTGAAAACGGATAATAAAACAACAAGATAATGTTATGAAACAGCCTGAATTGGATTGGTCGAACCTCTCGTTCGGCTATATGAAGACCGACTATAACGTGCGCTGCTACTACCGCAATGGGGCGTGGGGCGACGTGGAGGTGTCGGACAGCGAGAATATCACACTGCATATGGCAGCTACATGCCTGCACTACGGGCAGGAGGCTTTCGAGGGCTTGAAGGCCTTTCGTGGTAAGGATGGCAAGATTCGTGTGTTCCGTCTCGAAGCTAATGCCGAGCGTTTACAGAGCACTTGCGATGGCATCTTGATGCCGCAGCTTCCTACCGAGAAGTTCCGCGAGATGGTGCTCAAGGTGGTAAAGATGAACGAGCGCTTTGTGCCTCCCTATGAGAGTGGTGCTTCGCTCTACATCCGTCCGCTGCTCATCGGTACAGGTCCTCAGGTGGGCGTGCACCCTGCTGACGAATACTTGTTTATGATATTCGTGATGCCCGTAGGGCCCTATTTCAAGGGTGGCTTCTCTACCAATCCTTACGTGGTAATCCGTCAGTACGACCGCTCGGCTCCTCTTGGCACTGGTATCTATAAGGTGGGGGGCAACTATGCCGCTTCGATGAAGGCCAACAAGCTGGCTCATGACTTGGGCTACTCGTGCGAGTTCTATCTCGACGCCAAGGAGAAGAAGTATATCGATGAGTGTGGTGCGGCCAACTTCTTCGGTATCAAGAACAATACTTATGTGACTCCGAAGTCGACCTCTATCCTGCCTTCTATCACCAACAAGAGTCTGATGCAATTGGCCGAGGATATGGGCTTGGCTGTGGAGCGTCGCCAGATACCCATCGAGGAGCTCGACACCTTCGAGGAGGCTGGTGCGTGCGGTACGGCTGCCGTAATCTCTCCCATCGAGCGCATCGATGACCTTGAGGAGAAACGTTCGTATGTCATCTCTAAGGACGGACAGCCTGGTCCCATCTGCCGCAAGTTGTACGATACCTTGCGTGGCATACAGTATGGTGATATCGAGGACCGCCACGGATGGGTGACTGTGGTAGAGTAACAGAAAAGAATGTAAATAAAAACACGATAAAAGACATGAAAAGAGTATTTTCTGCAATTGCACTCATGCTGTTTGTTGGCATGGGCTTTGCACAGGATAAGGCTGTGAAGGCCGAGATTTACGGATTTGTTCGTAACTATTTCACTTATGACTCGCGCAGCTGTGTGCAGTCCAACGAGGGATTGTTTAATATGCTTCCCAATGACCAAAAGCTTGGTGTTGATGGCGAGGACCTCAATGCCATTCCTTCGGTGCGCTTCCTTTCGATGACTACACGCTTCGGCTTGAATGTGACCGGTCCCGAGATTTGGGGTGCCAAGTCAACAGCCAAGATTGAGTCCGATTTCTGTGGAGCGTCATCGGGTACAGCCTTTAACCTTCGCATCCGTCAGGCTTATGCCAAGTTGGCTTGGGAGAAGTCTGATATTCTCGTAGGTCAGGCGTGGCATCCTATGTCGGGCGATTTGATGCCCGAGGTGTTCAGCCTTGCAACGGGTGCACCCTTCAACCCCTTCAACCGCTCACCACAGGTGCGCTACAACTATGCTCCCATCAAGGGACTCTCATTTACTGCAGCTGCGCTCTATCAGTATCAGTATGGCTCAGTGGGTCTCGATGGCAAGACTGCTAACACCTATTCTCGCAATGCACTCGTTCCCGAGTTCTTCGTGGGTATGACAGCCAAGGGTAAGCACCTTACGGGTGGCTTTGGCGTGAATGCATCGACCATCGCTCCGCGTGTGACTGCAGATGTGTATGATGAAGCAGGAAAGCGTGTCGGGACTAGAAGAGTTGATGAGCGTCTAACGAGTTTTTCTGCTATGGTATTTGGTTCGCTTAAGGTCGATTATCTCACTGTGCGTGCTAAGGCAATGTATGGAGAGAACACTTCACATATGCAACAACCTACAGGCTATGGTGTCGTGTGGATGGATCAGAATGATTCCTATGTATACGAACCTATGCAACTTGGCTCTGCGTGGATTACGATGATGTATGGAAAGAAATTGCGCTATGGCTTCTTTGCTGGCTGGATGAAGAACTATGGTTCAGTAAAGAATGATTTTATAGGTAACGTAGTCATCGGTCAGGATAAGGATGGTAAAGATGTTTATATGATTATGGCGGATGGAAAAGCTCCAGGTTCGGCTTTCGTATCTCGTAATAATATCTCTTATGACAAGAATACAGGTCTGGACCAGGCCTTCCGTTTCTCTCCTATTGTGACTTACAAGGTGGAAAATATGACGATCGGTATCGAGTATGAGCACACCGCCGCAGCCTATGGAAAGTATAAACTCAATATGAATGAGTATCCCAAGCTGTATACTGATGGTACAGTGACTGACACGCATTGGGTAGCCAATAATCGTGTCTGCGTAATGCTAAAATACGACTTTTAACGGAAATGTCATTCTGAACGAATGTGAAGAATCTCGCGTGAGATTCTACGAGATCCTTCGTTTCACTCGGGATGACAAAGTGTAATTGCTTTTATGAACTCTCAACTCATCGAGTGTGTCCCCAACTTCAGCGAGGGACGCAATATTGAAACTATCAACGCCATCGCCGATGCCATACGCTCGGTTGATGGCGTTCGCGTATTGCATATTGACCGAGGAGAGGCGGCCAATCGCACCGTCATCACCTTTGTTGGACCTGCCGGAGCAGTTGTAGAGGCTGCCTTCCGTATGGTGAGGTGTGCAAGCGAACGCATCGATATGCGCACTCACTTGGGTGAACATCCGCGCATTGGTGCTACCGATGTGTTGCCCCTCATTCCGTTGAAAAATATTACATTGGAGGAGTGTGCCGAACTGGCGCGTGCTTTGGCTGAGCGTATATATAAGGAGTTGGATATCCCCACCTATTGCTATGAGGCTGCAGCCTATTTGCCCGAGCACGTGAACCTTGCCGACTGCCGCCGTGGCGAGTATGAGGGTTTGCGTGACAAGATGCTCGACCCCGTGATGCACCCCGACTTTGGTGGCGGGGAATACACTCTCCAGGCTGCACGCTCGGGAGCCACGGTGGTAGGAGCGCGTAACTTTCTAATCGCCGTAAACTTTAACCTAAACACCGAGTCACGTGAGGTTTCCTCGGCTATTGCTGCCCGCGTAAGAGCCAGTGGTGAGGTGCTCCGTGATGAGGAGGGGCATATCGTGCGTGATGAAGAGGGTAGGGCAGTGCGCCGCCCTGGCTTGTTGCGTGGATGCAAGGCTATCGGGTGGTATATCGAGGAGTTTGGCTGTGCGCAGGTGTCGATGAATATCAATTACATCTCCCTTTGTCCTATACACGTGGCTTATGAGACGGTGTGTCGCGTAGCACGCGAACTGGGTGTCGAGGTGACGGGCACGGAACTCATCGGCCTCATCCCCGAGGATTGTATGATAGAGGCTGGACGCCACTTTGCCACAATGCAAGGAATGCCGGTACAGAGCAATGACGCGCTGATGCAAGTGGCCGTAGAGGCTATGCACATGGATGACTTGTGTCCGTTCGATATTGAGCAGAAGGTGCTGCGTTATCTTTAATCTTAAACGAAGAATAACAAGAAAGGGACACCTCCGTTGGTGTCCCTTTTCTATTGTCAAGGCTCATTGCTCATAGCTCATTACTCATTACTCATAGCTCACAGGCAGCCACACCTTCATATCACCACGGCCACGGTGTGCCCAGGTGTAGTAGGGAGTGAGGGTGAGGTTTACCGTCTCATACTGCGACGTGCTCTTTGCATCGGAGGTGACGAGCTGTGCCTCGGTGCTGAGCGTAGTGATGTGTTGCGATGCCCATGTGGAGAGCTGTGCCTTGCGCTCTTCGGGGATGAAAGTGCTGAGGTCGCGCTCGCCGAGGGTGAATTTAGCTTCGGGATTGATGACCACGTTCTTGATATCGAAATCATTGTCAGCCCACTCGGCGCAGTACACGAGAGGTCCACGCTCAACGGCCACCAAGCTACGGTCGGCCTCTACGTTCTCATGAGCCAATACGACACGGGGGCGCATCTCGAAGAAGATGGTGAGTTCATCGCCCTTCTTCCACTTGCGGGTGATGTTAAGGTAGCCGTCGGGAGTGAAGTAGGCTTTTGTTTTTTCATCCATAGAGGTTTTATTAAAGTTTTCTTTAAAAGCCTTCTTGTCTTCGATGATGTTCTTGGGGTGTTCTCTGACGATGGTGCACTTCAGATGTCCCTCCTTGGGATTCTCGAATCCAAAGCCATATTCCAATTGCCACTTTTGGGTGTAAGCATAGAGATCGCTGGGTACAGGGGTGCCGTCGACCCAACCAGGGATACGTACCTTAAGGGTAAACTCTCCACATCGGTTCTCATCTATCTTGATGCGTATGCTATCGCCGTAGGGATAGTCGGTAGTCTGTGTGATACCCACCTTCTTGCCGTCTACGTCGAGAGTCGATGAGTTGCTGAGGAAGAGGTTCACATATACGTCGCGGTCCTTCACGGCATACACATAGCCCGGCAGTGAGGGAATGAAACGGCAGATGTTACTGGGGCAGCAGGCACAACCAAACCATGCCTGGCGCTCGTGCTGACCTGCCGATTCCAAGGGGTTGGGGTAGAAGAATTTGCCACCATCGAGGCTCACACCACTGAGAAGTCCGTTATAGAGGGTACGCTCCAATACGTCGTAGTACTTTGAGTCACCATGGAGCAGGAATAGGCGATGGTTCACATACACGTTGCCGATGGCAGCGCAGGTCTCGCAGTAGGCACTCATATTGGGCAGGTAGTAGTTGGGGCCGAAGGCTTCACCATGGTTCGTGGCGCCTATGCCACCCGTGATGTAGAGTTTCTTGCTCACGATATTGTCCCAGATGACGTCGATAGCCTTGATGTAGGCCGAGTCGCCCGTAAGGGCAGCCACATCGGCCATGCCGGCATACATGTAGGCGGCACGTACGGCATGACCTACTGCCTCGTCTTGCTCCACCACAGGCTTGTGGCTCTGCGAGTATTCGGTCTTGAATGATGTCTTGCCGCGATAGTCGAGGAAGAACTTCGCCTGGTCGAGATACTTGCGCTCACCCGTGGCGAGATACAACTTGCACAGTGCCATCTCGGCAATCTGATGACCGGGCACTACACATGCCTGTCCGGGCTTGTCGCCCACCTCGCGGATGATGCAGTCGGCATAGCGCATCGCAATATCAAGGAAGGTGCGCTCGCCCGTAGCCTGATAATGTGCCACGGCACTCTCGACCATATGTCCCAAATTGTAGAACTCGTGGCTGAGGTCCTCCACCTTGCTCCATCGTGTGGGTCCTGCCCAGTGGTGGGGCTCCTCGGGGTTCTGCGTGCGTGCTGTGTAGAGGTATCCGTCGGGCTCTTGGGCCGAGGCGATGACCCCTAGCACACTATCAATATAGAGTTTCAGCTCCTCATCGGGGTAGGTCTGGAGAATGTAGCTGGCTCCCTCGATGGTCTTGTAGGGGTCGGTGTCGTCAAACGAGAAGCCACGCCCGTGCACCTTGAAGTACTTGGTAGAGTCCTTCATGCGCTCTGCTGCATTGGAGAAGTTGGTATATCGTCCCTCGCTCTCGCACTTGCTGAAGGCCAAGGGAATGGTCACCTTACGGCTCGCCTCGAGGCGCTGGCCCCAGAAACTATTATTCTCAACTTTTACCGATGTGAAGGGTACGGGTGTGATAGGATAGCCGCTCGCTTGTTCTCCTTTTTCTGTGCATCCCGATAGAGATACAACTGTTGTTAACGCTGCAAGAATGATTTTCTTCATGGTGTGGTAAATCTATTATAAATGCGAAGGTAAAAATATCCTTCCATTTAACCAAATGCTATAGTCATTAAGTAGGTGTTGCATGATATTTAGATACGAATACTTAGCATCTTATCGAAAAAATCATTACATTTGTCACAGTTATAAAAAACGAATACTATGAAAAAGATATTCTTGAGTGTGTTGGCTTTCGTGATGACGCTGGGAGCTATGGCTTCGGTGGAGGAGGTGACTTCCACCTATGTTGCTAACCCTTCGTTTGAGGCCGACAACGTGGCTTCGCTTGCGGAAGTGACCAACAGTGCTGATGGTCGTCGTGGATGGACACTTGCCGCCCCCTCGGGGTGGATGGTGAGCGGAACATCGGTGACACAATTGCTCGTGAGGGCCGACTGCTATACCGATAATAACTTTGGACTTGTGACCACGCTTGCCGATGGTGCTTCGGCCTATTATTTGCGTATGGGTTGGGCTACGGGTGCTACAACCTTGGAACAAACACTGAAGGATCTCCCCGAAGGACGTTATCGCCTCACCATTGCTCACCGCACGGGCTATGCCAATAGTGCTACCTCATCGCTCACCATTACGGCAGGCACGGAGGCGATGACCGAGAGCTTCGTGCAAGGTAGTGCGGGGTTCTTCGCTTCGGCGCCGTGGAAGACTTCGCAGGTGGACTTTGCGGTTGCTTCAACTGGCAACGTGAAGGTGTCGGTGAAGGTCAACTGGCTCTCGGGAGGAAGCTGCGTGATGCTTGATGATGTGCGCTTATACCGCCTCTCGGATGACTATGTAGAGCCCGAAGAACCTACTGAAACCGATGTGACGAGTCCCACCGAGGGCGTTATCACCCACGACTTTGTGCCTGAAGCCGAGATGAAGGACGACATCCTACAGATGCTGGCCGACTTCTCTTTATGGATGAAGAATGACTTCCAGCCCTGTGCTGCTCCCAATAGTATCGGTGAAGTGTGCGGATGTTTCCGTGGCGAGAATACCATGGCCAACGATGAACGCGGTGTGCGCCCCAATGCAGACCTTTCGATGATATGTGCCTTCCTCACCAAGTATGCCAAGGGCAAGGTGACACTACCGGCAGGAGTCACCTGGACCGACCTTGAGGATATGGCCATGCAGTCACTTGTATTTGCCTATTCTACGCATAAAGCCAACAAGCTGAAGGTGTGCTCAGGTAACAACTATTGGGGATCGACGAGCACCAGTGACTACACGTGGGAGTCATCGTTGTGGGCCATGTCAGTAGCCTACTCGGCCTACTTCCAATGGGACAAGTTTACGGCCGAGCAGAAGGGCTACATCTATGCGCTCCTGAAGGCCGAGTGTAACTACGAACTTGGTCGCTCCATCCCCACAGGATATGCCTCCGACTCAAAGGCTGAGGAGAATGGCTGGGAGGCCGATGTGCTTGCCGCTACATTGGGACTCTTCCCTGAAGATGAGTTGGCACCTAAGTGGTTTGCCCGCTTGCGTGAGTTTGCCATCAACAGCTACTCGCACTATGCCGATGCTACCGACCAGACGGTCATCGACCCTGAGTATGACAATACCACCGTGGCACAACTTTATAGGGGTAAGAACCTCTACGATGACTTCACATTGCAAAACCACAACCTCTTCCACACTAGCTATCAGAACGTGGTGATGCAAGAGCTGGGCGAGGCAGCCTTGGCGCTCAAGATGTTCCAGTTGGGTACTACGGGCACGGAGAAGTGGAAGACCAATGCGCTGATGCATAACAATCAGGAGGTGATGGACGAGGTGCTCAACTGGCTGGCCCTTGCCGACGGCGAGTTGGCCATGCCCAATGGTAACGACTGGAGCCTCTTCCTCTTCGATCAAATCACTTCGTATGCCACGATGGCCTGCTTCCTGCGCGATGCCGATGCACTGATGCTCGAGAACATGGCTTACAAATATATCAAGGCGCGTCAGCAAAGCACTACCGACGGTTCATGGCTGCTCAATGCCGACGTGGGTGCCCGCCGTATGGGTGTGCAGGCTCACCGCGTAATGATGACATGGCTCATGCACGAGGTGATGTCTACGGCCGACCTTACGCCGACCAAGTGGAGCGACTTCAACGAACGTTATGCCGATGCCAAGGTTTTTGGCACACAGAATATCGTGCGTGCTGCCACCGACGACCGCTTCACCTGCTTCTCTTGGAGCACGGGCTTGCAGAGCTACACGGGCTACATTGCCTCGAACAGCCCCGACAAGAACAAAATCATTGTGCCCTACCGTGCCAACAACACGGGCAACCTGCTTGGATGGTACACCGTGAGCGGCAAAGGTACCAACGCTACCCCTGTGGTAAGCGGCATCTATGACTTGCGTGGCAATAGCTACACAATGAATGGTGAGCTCAACACCAACGATGCAGCACTCAACAACCGCTTTGCCATCTACTCCACCCCGGGCAATGCCGTCATCTATCTCGACTACGTGCGTGGCAACACAAGCGGTACCATCACTCGCGAGCAAGGTGGATTGCTGGCTATCAGTACCGACCCGATGATGAAGGAGAAGAGAACAATCTATAGAGCGGCCTCCCCCAACCCCTCCCAGGGAGGGGAATCCAATGCGCTTCATCAGCAGCTTGATGGCTCGTCGTTTACCTCTTGGCAGACTCCTTGGGTGAATGTGGACAATGCGTTGGGCATCGTGTCGAAGAGTGCGCGCGGCATGGCTTTTGGTGACCGCTCGCTCAATAACTCCATTCATACGGCCAAGCTCTATACCTCATACTCAGCAGAGAGCCGTAGCTTCACCCCTGGCCAGGTGGTGGATAGCCGACACATCATCTACTATAGCAACATCGATGCTCTCACCACCCAGCAGATGGCCGAGGAGTTGCAGGTACTCACCGAAGTGGTGCCCGAGGGATGGAATGGTGTCATCGCTCCCGATCCCGACGGGGCACGCTACCTGCTATTGGCAAACTTCGCCAGCGACCGCAAGTGCATGCTCGGCGGCATCAGTTGCGAGCTTGGTGCGCCTGTGTTCAGCGTACCTACGGTGATTGAGGAGAGCAAGGCTTCTGCCACATTTGCTTGTGAGATAAACCACTCGGTGAGCGAGGTGCTCCGCACATTCGTAAAGGGCGATAACATCACCGCGGTGCAGGCCCCCGACGACTCGTGTGCCGTGTACCTGCAGGCTCAGAAGAAGCAGGCCGAGGTGACTATAAGCATTGTGGGTGATGACGCGGTGGCAAGTAGCACCTTTACTTTTGACGGTTGCGTGAAGGTGACTGCCGAGGGTAGTACCATCAAGGTGGAGAGTGCC
>JAZRFA010000048.1:0-5074 GCA_045661085.1 Bacteroidaceae bacterium | reverse complement strand
ATTTCAATCCACCCCAGTACAACTAAGCGGCAGATTCATCACCGTGGGACAGGAAGCCCCTCAAATTAATTTGGTACGTAGCGACCTCTCTACTTGTACACTTGACGACTATCAAGGACGCTACGTCATTATGAACATTTTCCCTAGTTTAGACACGGGCATATGCGCAACCTCGGTGCGTAAGTTCAACGCGCTGGCAGCCTCACACCCCAACACCGTAGTTCTCTGCATCTCGCGCGACCTACCTTTTGCACAAAATCGCTTCTGTACCGTCGAAGGTCTCAAGAATGTGATTGCGCTGTCAGACTTCCGCCGCGACTCCACCTTTGGTATAGACTATGGTGTAGAGATGCAGGATGGTCCGCTCGCAGGATTGTTGGCACGCGCTATAGTGGTTATCAACCCCGAGGGACAGGTGTGTCATGCCCAATTGGTGCCAGAGATTAAGACTGAGCCCGATTACGATGCAACAATAAAGGCAATAAAGTAAGAATTTTCTCTATTGCCTGCCTTCCGTTTGTCACTTAATAACTATCAAGCGACAAAATACCCAAATAAATTTGGCTTTTCGCTCGGCTTGCATTAAATTTGTCCACGAACTTTAAAACAAAACCAGAACACACCATGAAAAAGGAGATTAAATTCAGCCTTTTGTACCGCGACATGTTCCAGTCGTCGGGAAAGTACCAACCTCGTGCCGACCAACTCGCCCGCATCGCTCCCGTCATCGTAGAGATGGGCTGCTTTGCCCGTGTAGAAACCAATGGAGGAGCCTTCGAGCAAGTGAATCTGCTCTATGGAGAGAACCCCAACACGGCGGTGCGCACCTTCACCAAGACCTTCAACGAAGCAGGCATACAGACCCACATGCTCGACCGCGCGCTGAATGGCCTACGCATGTTCCCCGTACCTGCCGACGTGCGTCGTCTCATGTATAAGGTAAAGAAGGCTCAAGGAACGGACATCACCCGTATCTTCTGCGGACTCAACGACCCGCGCAACATCATCCCCTCCATCCAGTATGCACTCGAAGCCGGTATGATACCGCAGGCTGCGCTCTGCATCACCCACTCACCCGTGCACACCGTGGAGTACTATACCGACCTTGCCGACCAGCTCATCGCGGCGGGTGCCAAGGAGATAGCTCTGAAGGACATGGCAGGTATCGGCCGCCCCAAGATGCTCGGTCAGTTGGTCAAGAACATCAAGACACGCCACCCCGATATCATCATCCAATACCATGGCCACTCAGGTCCTGGTTTGTCTATGGCCTCTATCCTCGAGGTGTGCGAGAATGGTGCCGACATCATCGACACCGCTATCGAGCCCCTCTCATGGGGCAAGGTACACCCGGACATCATCTCCGTGCAGGCCATGCTCAAGGACGCAGGCTTCCAGGTACCCGACATCAATATGAACGCCTACATGAAGGCCCGTAGCCTCACACAGGAGTTTATGGACGACTTCCTCGGCTATTTTATGGACCCCACCAACAAGCACATGTCATCGCTCTTGCTCAAGTGCGGCTTGCCTGGCGGTATGATGGGCTCCATGATGGCCGATCTCAAAGGCGTACACTCGGGCATCAACCTCATGCTCAAGGGACAGGGCAAGGCACCCCTCAGCCTCGACGACCTCGTCATCATGCTCTTCGACGAGGTGGAGTATGTATGGCCCAAATTGGGTTATCCCCCACTCGTGACTCCCTATAGCCAGTATGTGAAGAACATTGCCCTTATGAATCTTATGCAGATGGTCAAGGGCGAGGAGCGCTTCACGATGATTGACAACAATGCCTGGGACATGATTCTCGGCAAGTGTGGCCGCTTGCCCGGTCCTTTAGCACCCGAAATTATCGAGTTGGCCAAGAACCAAGGCCGCGAGTTCACCGATGCCGACCCGCAGAGCTACTACCCCGATGCCCTCGATACTTACCGCAAGGAGATGAAGGAACTGGGATGGGATGCAGGCAAGGACGACGAGGAACTCTTCGAGTTTGCTATGCACGACCGCCAGTATCGCGATTACCGCTCGGGCGTAGCCAAGCAACGCTTCGAGGCCGACCTCCAGAAGGCCAAGGATGCAGCCTTGGGTGGCACAGGTGTGACTCCCGAACAGCTACAAGCCTTAAAGCATGCCAAGGCCGATGCCATCTGCGCTCCCGAGAGCGGACAGGTGGTGTGGGAGATTTCCGTCGAAGGTCCCTCATCGGCTCCCAACGTAGGACGCAGTTACAAGGCGGGTGAACTCCTCTGCCACATCACCACCCGCTGGGGACAGATGGAGCCCGTCTATGCAGGTTTTGCTGGCCGCCTCGCCGAGGTGTGCGCGCCACAAGGAAGCACCGTAAACAAGGGCGATGCGGTGGTGTATATCGAAAGAGAATAAGAGATTTAATCACTTTGTAATAAGAGAGAGGGCGAGTCGTTGGACTCGCTCTCTTGGTTTTCGTTCAGATTGCACTAATATTAACCTGCCACACAGCTTGTTTTTGCCCAACATCAACAACCTTTAGTCTACTTCGCAGTCTGAAATTAGGCGGCAAGCGACAAGTCGCACTCCTTTAGGGAACTAAAGTTCCCGTCGTCGCAAACAACGTTCGCCGCCCGTAGGGGCCAAAGGCAACCGACGCTTTCATACCGCGTCGGCGGAAAAACCCAAATCAAAATTTGGTCGGTTTGCACTAATTTTAGCCTGCTTCGCAGTCTGAAGGTAGGCTGCATCTCAGAAATACTCAAATAAATTTAACTTCGTTGAATTTCTGCCTCGCTCAGTAAAGAAAATGCAAGCATTCATCTACTTTCGCTCGTTGAAATTTGGTTTTTCGTTCGATTTGCGCTACCTTTGCACCCGCTTTTCGTAGAGCACTCGTAAGAGGCTCTTACATCGTGTGATGGCGAATTGAGAGAGAACTTAATTTAGAGTAACACATTTAAAAAGAAAAACAAACATGAAATCATTTGATTTGAAAGGTACTTCACGTACTGAAGTAGGTAAGAAGAGCACCAACGAGCTCCGTAAGAACAACGGCATTCCTTGCATCATCTACGGTATCGAGAAGGAGGCTAAGGCATTCTCAGTAACCACTGACGCTGTTCGCAAGCTCGTTTACACTCCCGATATCCACGTTGTAAACCTCACCATCGACGGTGTTGAGTGCAAGGCTGTATTGAAGGACATCCAGTTCCACCCCGTTAAGGATACCATCCTCCACATGGACTTCCTCCAGATCGTTGAGGACAAGGCTATCGTAATGGAGGTTCCCACCGTTCTCACTGGTCTCGCTGCTGGTGTTAAGCTTGGTGGTAAGCTTCAGCAGGCTATCCGTAAGATCAAGGTGAAGGCTGTATACGCTAACATTCCTGAGAAGTTGACCGTTGACGTAACTGAGCTCGCTCTCGGTAAGTCAATCAAGGTTGGTGACCTCTCATTCGAGGGTCTCGAGCTCGTTACTCCCGCTCAGACCGTTGTATGTAGCGTTGCTGCTACACGTGCTTCACGTGAGGCTGCTAACGGCAAGAAGTAATTCTTAGTTAGGAGTTAGAATTTAGGAATTAGGAGTTTCGCAAGAGCGCGGAAGCCTAATTCCTTTTTTCTTTGCATCTCCTAACTCCTAACTCCAAACTCCTAACTAAAAGACATGAAATATTTGATTGTCGGCTTGGGCAACCCAGGCTATGAGTACGACGGCACACGTCACAACATCGGTTTCCGTGTGGTGGATGCCTTGGCTAAAGATGCCGGGGTTACGTGGGAGGACAAGCGCTATGGCTTCGTGGCCAATATGCGCGTGAAGAACGCACAGATCACGCTGCTCAAGCCCACCACCTTCATGAACCTCAGCGGCAATGCCGTGCGCTACTGGCTGGAAAAGGAGAACATCCCCACCGAGAATCTACTCATCATCGTAGATGACCTCTCACTGCCCGTGGGTACCCTGCGTCTGAAAGGCAAGGGAAGCGATGGAGGTCACAATGGACTGAAACACATCGCGCAGCTCATCGGCCAAGGCTATGCCCGCCTGAAGTTCGGCATCGGCAACGACTTCCCCCGTGGTGCGCAAGCGGATTTTGTGCTGGGCAAGTTCAGCTCCGAGGATGAAGCCGTCATCGAGAAGCAACTCCCTACGGCGTGCGACATCGCCAAGAGTTTCTGCCTCGCAGGCATCACCATCACGATGAATCAGTTTAACAAGAAGGGAGCCCCCTCTATCTCCCCCAAAGGGGAGAACTCCAAAGCTGCGGAGTAACTCTTCACTTTTCACTCTTAACTCTTCACTCTAAACAACGTGGAAGCAAGAATCGATAAATGGCTATGGGCCGTGCGCCTCTACAAGACCCGTTCGATGGCCACGGATGCCTGCAAGAAGGGTCAGGTAACGATGAACGGAGTCACGATGAAGCCCTCGAAAAGTATCAAGGAGGGCGATGTGGTGAGTGTGCGCAAGCCTCCTATCACCTACACCTTCCGTGTGCTCAAGGCTATTGAGAACCGTGTGGGTGCCAAGCTGGTGCCCGAGATGCTCGAGAACATCACTCCGAAAGAGCAGTACGACATCCTTGAGATGAGCAAGATCAGCGGCTTCGCCAATCGCATGCGTGGCACAGGCCGTCCCACGAAGAAGGAACGCCGCGACCTCGATGAGTTCCTCGGCGACGACAACTTCGGCCTGCCCGACTTCCTGTTCTTCGACGACGAGGAAGAGGAGTAGATTTTGACAATATAAACGATAGATGAAAAGGGCATCCCTATAGTGGTAGGGGCGCCCTTTTCATTTCTTGAGACTCAAGAGTCTACGAGGGAAACCTCCATTCTTTCCTCAGTTCCACTTGGATCCACCTTCCTACCGATGTTTTGGCGTCATCTTGAGAAGGATCTGTGCATACAGAGTCGATTCCCTCAAATATATAAACCTCTTTTGCTATACCGAGGACAGGGAAAACGCATTATAAAAACATCTTAACGGAAACGTATAACTAACTGTCCCTCTGTTTATAGAGGGACGAGCGGAACGTAGTGGAGCGGAGGGAGTTCCAAACGAAGTGCGGAGAAAAGCCGCAAATTTATATGCTAC
>JAZRFA010000047.1:0-7091 GCA_045661085.1 Bacteroidaceae bacterium | reverse complement strand
AACGAAGCCATCGAAAGTGCTATCATACCCTGCAGCACACAGGTATAGTCGAACGCGTCATCCTCGGTAAGCGGACCGAGAGGAATCGTGCGCGTGATATCCGTAGTGCCGTCCACATAGTGAGCACCCGAGTCGAGCAGATAGAGTCCGCGCGGCTCGAGCACGCTACACTGCTCCGGCGTAGCCGAGTAGTGTGGCAGGGCGGCATTCGCACCGTATGCCGAAATGGGCGCAAAGCTCTCGTCGAGGTAGCCCTCCATCTCCTTACGCAGACTGATGAGCTTGTTGGCCGCATCGATCTCCGTGATGCGCTCACCCTGGGCCAATGCCCCTTCGAGCCAGCGGAAGAAGCGGGTCTGCACGATACCATCCTTGCGGTAGGCCTCACGGAATCCCTGTATCTCCGTCTCGTTCTTCAGCGCCTTCTCCAGCTTCACAGGCGAGGTCCCGTCCACCACCTTAGCACCAAAGCGCCCGGTCACCTGCTCATAGAGCGCATAGTTGAGCATCGCGCCATCTATATATATAGGAGTATCATTGGGCCACTCGGCTATGCTCTCCACGATGCTGCCATAGGGAGCCAGCACCACACCATCGGTAGCGAGAGCCTCCGTGAGCGCAGCGTCAAACT
Organism: Bacteroidaceae bacterium; assembly: GCA_045661085.1. GTDB lineage: Bacteria > Bacteroidota > Bacteroidia > Bacteroidales > Bacteroidaceae > UBA1189. Next base: position 6,460 of record JAZRFA010000047.1, on the reverse strand, counting down.
TGCCCGCCGTAGTATACAGCACGGCACGCTCGCTACTCACCCAGAGGTAAGCGATCACCACGGGCGTATGGGCAATATCGCTACTGCGAATGTTGAGCATCCAGGCTATCTCGTCAAGACTACTGAGAAGTATCGAACCACACCCCTTGGCAGCGATTGCCTCGCGCAACCAACCGAGCTTGTCGGCACGTGAGCGGCCGGTATACTCCAAGCCCAGCTCGAAAGCCGGAGCGTCGGGCAGTGCAGGGCGGTCACTCCAGAGCGCATCGATGAAGTCGGGACGGCTCACAACGGTGATGCCTTTGGATACAAACAATGCCTGCATCGACTGAACGGTAGCCAAGGGCATGCAGAGGCCATCTACGCATACGGTGCTATTCTCGGCCAGGTTCCCAGCCAGCCACTCGGGATAGTCCACGGTGTCGGGCAAGCCCAACTTGTGCAACACGATGCCCGAACCCTCAAGTTGCGCAGCAGCCTGGATGAAGTAGCGCGAGTCGGTCCACAGGCCCGCCTGATCGGCAGTCACCACCACCGTACCTGCCGAGCCCGTAAAGCCCGACACCCACTGGCGCACCTGCCAGCGCTTAGGCAGATATTCACTACTGTGAGGGTCGGTGCCCGAGATGACAACAGCCCCCCACCCCTCGGCCTGCATCAACTGACGCAACGCCTGTATCTTTTCGTTTGGAGTCATATTACTTAATAATTACTTTTTTGTTGTTGATGATGTTGATACCCTTTTGAGGAGCAGCGAGGCGAACGCCTGTGATGAAGTAGATATCTTGTTTCAAGGAACTATCTTGCCTAACCAATGGAGCCGCATCAATAGATGTTGCATCAACTATACTCTTCTTTGCGTTGAGCACTTCGTACAAAGGTTTCAAGGTATTGTAAGCAATCAACAACTCCTCAGCTGTACCTCCATTCTTGTAAACACGTAGAGAATTAACCAAGTTATCATAAACAATCTCAGTTTCTTCGTTTGTTATACCTGCTAGTTCCTTGTATTTATCAGCTACTTCTATGATAGATGTCAGCTTGAAGAGGTCGAACTTCGCCATGTGGAAGTAAGGACGGCTTACAGAAGATGTCTGATTGTAATTATCGTGTGTCTTCACGATAAACTTCAAATAAGCATACTTATCATCAGTAGAGATTGTGTTCGAAGACCAAATAGCTCCCGCTGTATTGGGCAGGCCTTCAACAATAGTAATCGGTGTCCAAGTTGATTTATCACTGCTACCATAGATCTCGATATTCTTTGGACGGTCATTCTGACCATCACCACGCTGCTGACCGGCAATCTTGAAGTTGTACAAATCATACCAACCTTCAGAATTAACAATATTGTCAATCTGCAAGTAGTCGTGAGTGGAAGAAAGTGAGCTCCAGTTACTATGGAGATAAGTGCCTGCATTTTCGTCAAGCAAAGCGGCTACCCCACCCTTACCATCATTACCGCTGGTGTGGGGGTTGTTGCACCATATGTAATAATCTGAAGTTGAAGACGTCGATTGCATCGCAATCTCTGTCGCCTTACCTATGGGATCAATCGAAATAGTGATAATATCCATCAAGTCTTTGGTATCATCAATAAGTTTGCCAAGAGCGCGGATTTCATCTGCCTTGGCCTTACCTTCGGGGACACAGACAAGCACATCGCTTGCGTTATAGAGGTCGCCATTTTCATTGACATAGTAACTTGTACAATCTCCATCAATGACGATTTTGCCAAGGTTTGAGCAACCGACAAAAGGGTTAGCTTCCTTGTTTGTATCCACATTTACATTCAGCGTAATACCTGTAGGTATTGCAGCAGAGAACGACGATATATTTGTCAACGTCACATTGTCTCTTGTATAAATGCCTGTCTGTCCAGCTCCATTATCCACGGTAATGGTGATGGTATTGTTCTGATATTCAATGGTAGCAGTAAAGGGTATTCCTGCAATGACCTTACAATTGGCATTATCAAGTGTATATTCTTTATCCCCATTATCAACCTTCAGCACAAAATTACCGGCTTTTGCTAAATAGAATTGGAAGCCATCGTCAAATTTTGCTGCTAAAGGATTGGCACCTGTAGCAAACAAGCCTGAGCCCCATTGATTGAATGTACTGCCATCGCTTATACCCTTAACAGTAACCCGAAAGCCATCAGCTACAACAATCGTCTGTTCGAGATTAAAAATCGCATAATCCACTTGATTGGTAGTTCCTGCACCACTTGCAACTTTACCGGTCATCGTTCCGTTCAAGAGCGATTTCTCACTCAAGAACTGTATGCCTTTGGGGAGGGTAATAGTCCACAACTCCATATTGCCTTTGAACAATCCATTGTCGAAACCAACCACCTTACACTGCTTTTCCAAGATCTTTATGGTCTCGGGGATCTCAAGGTCGTGGTCACCAAATTGCTCCACTCGGGTTAGGATGACATCACCTTCGGCATTAGTACGATATTCAAAACTCCAACCATCGATTTCGAGATACCTGCGAAAGCGAGCTGTATACGTAGCATCTTCGCGAGCATACATGCTATACTCAAGTTCTGTTGACAGCAGGCGGCCATAGTGGTCGTACCAGCCGAGGAACTCCACATCGCCGCTTGCCTTGGTGGCACGCAGATACATGAGGATGTTAGCGCTTACACTCCACTCTGTACCAGTAGAGCCGTCGGGAGTCTCATCGGTCCACACCTCTACAGTACCCCAAGCGGCATTATTGGTCTCTACATTGATGGTAGCGGCCTTATCTGACTTTTCGGTAATATTGATGACCAATTCATACACGGGACGAATAGAAGGGTCCTTAGCATCACGCCCAGAGGGTTTATTGCCATTATCCCAAGCGCCATCAAAGCGCAAGCGCATGTGAGTGATTCCCAAGGGCATGTCGTAGGGAAGCACTACATTTATGCTACCACTGCAAACAGCAGCATTCTGCGCACCATTCGTACCAGCCTCCTTCAACAACTCACCCTCATCATCAAAATCGCCGTCTTGATTAAGGTCAATGAATGCACGGAAGTAGCAATATTTCAAACCATCCTTATTACCATTATCGTAGCTTACCGTAAAACTTGCACCTTGAGGAACATTTACAATCTTAGGTATTGTGTTGAAGATTTCAGTAGGCGCTGTAGTCGTTTCGAGAATCGTTTCAGCCTCTCGATTGTAGTATGCGAAGTTCAAGTTGTGTATGAACTGGCTGTAAGTAGCAATATCACCGCTAAATGAGCCATTACATGCTACTACACCCCACTTGTCTTGGATAAAGTTGGCGGTAAAAATCGCATCATCTTTACCATAATACATATATGGATTGTCGTTGCTAACCACATTACCACTTGCATCAGTCCAATCCTTGAAGTTGTAACCGGTGTTGGCTGTAGCCGTCATCATTACGGCTTTCTTGTTAGTCACCGTAAAGCCATCAGCACCCTCGATCGTAACAGAACCATTTGCACCTGCAACGGCTGTAACAGTGCGTTCTGTTGAGATTTCTTCAACGAGAGCGAGGCTGAAGGTGATGTCGGTACCATCGCTGTATACCACCTGTGCAGTGGTCTTACCAATAGTCGCATCCGCAGGAATGGTTACTTGGTTATTCGTCGCTGTAAGTATTTCGCCATTACCTATAGCGCCATCGTTGTTGAGGTCAATCCAGATACTTGTCATCGTCACATCCTTGCCGATAATAAGGGGCAGATTGACTGTCTTACCACGATACACCTCGGGGATCACATCGCTCTTGGTAGCCTTGCGTGTTACTCCCATGGGGAAGATATAGTTCTTCGTAGCACCCTTCACACGGCCAAAATACTTACCGAAAGTCTGTGCAGCCTTCTCGGTGGCGGTCATATCAGTGGGAATAACCACCTTGGAGTAGTCACCTGCAAGGTCATATGTCTCGTTAAAGTCTACAGTCCAAGGATATTCGAAGCCGCTATACCAGCCACCGCTGAACGAGCCTCCCTTGGTGGTGAAGAATTTCTCCCAACGCTTGTAGTGGAAGTCCTTGATAAGGCCTGCCCAGCAGCGGTTAGAGTAGTCGTGAAGGTCGGTATTACCCTTTGACCATACGGTCACTTGGGTACGGGCGTTCCACTCGAGCCAGTTGCGGTCGTTCTCTGTAGTACCCTCTACCTCGTCGGCAATGTTGCGTGCGAGGCTTGTCCAACGCTCGAGCTTGAAGTTCTCGTCATAAGAGAGCATCTCGTCGAGGTCTAGCATCAGCTGCAAGTAGAGCTGATAGAGACGAGTATATTCAGCATCGTCGCCACGCGCTGCATTGATAAGCGGGAGCAACTCTGCGGCATAGTCTACCATCGCTTGACGCACCACGTCGATGAAGTCGTAGTTGTAGTTGGCAATACCATCCTGTCCGCCGTTGGCCGTCACGGCATCCTTGATAGAATACAACTGATCGGCCGCAAGGAGTACATCCTGCGTATCCCAATAGATAGCCGCAGTACTCCACGATGACACGCTCTTAACCGTCCAATTAGGACGCGCTAGAATGACAGCCTCAGAGGTACCCTGCTGGTTTACCTTACAGTCCCATACTGACTTCTTCAGGTTCTTCAATGCCTCAAGGGCTGTGCCATTCTGTATACCATAACGTGCATAAGCATAGTCTTCCAACCACTTATCTGCCGAAGGACGCGTTGCGGGATCCATCCAAGGAAGCTCGAAGAGCATATCGTAGAGGATAGGGTTGGTCTCGGTACCCTCAGGAGTAGCACCGATACCTTGGCAGTTGTTGTTCTTTGCAAGTGCTTGGAAATAGCCATCCATCGTGGTCTCCAAACGACCGTGCAAACCGCTACGGCCACCGAAATTGTGGAGCATACAGTAGATGTAGGGACAAGTGTCGTAATAGTTGGTTCTCCACTTGGCCGCATTGTCGGCATAGATATTGTCGGCAAAGAGGTCGAGACCGATGAAGCGACTGGCGTAACCAGCGTTCTTCATTGCAGTGAACGCACCGCTCTGAGGTACGCCCTGCCAGTACTGGATAATCCAGCTCGGAGATTTGGTTACTTTGTAAGTATCCTTCACACTCTGCTCCACATTACCGAAATGCTTGTCAAGTTCCACCATGATGTTGGGGTAACATGTCTCATTGGTAACGCCGCCAGGGAGGCTACCTTCGTGGAAGGGGTCGATGCTATAGAGCTCCGACACACCCATCACCTCATGCAAGTGCTTGTAGTACACTGCAGCAAAGGTGCGATAGCTCTCGGTGTTGGGTTTCAAGATGTCGGGACGTGTATAACCACCAGCCCAAGAACCGTTGTTCACCACATCACCGCTGCTAAAACCATTGATGGTATAGTTTACAATGCAGTTGGGCACCTGACCGCTGAAGCCGGGGATAACAGGCTGCATACCGAGCTCGCGCATGCGTTGAAGCATGTCACGGCAGAGCTGCTCCTGACGGGTGTACCACCAGTCGGGATTACCGCTCATATCAACTCCTGTACTTGAAGAGTTGATGGTACCACCCCACCCTTCGAGGTTGTTCATGGCAAACCATGCTATAAAGCCAGGGCCAGCAATATAGGCATTGATATCATTCTCGCTCACGCCGAGTTCACGAAGGAACTTGCGTGTAACGACATCCAGACCCACGAGGTTCAAGGGGGCGTTGATACCGTGGAGTGCCATCCAGTCGATCTCCTGCTGCCAACGATCCCATGTCCAGAAGGCCATGGAGTAAGAGAAGGTACAGGTGTTGAAGTCGTAACGATAGGGTGCGTTACATACGTGCTTATCTTCACTTGGCGGAACGGGAAGAGTCACCTGGGAAAGGTCTGTGGTGAGGTTGTTCCAGGTGAGATTGACGTGTGCATAGTGGTTCAAGTACCAGTTGATACCCGTTACCACCGACAACTGTGTGTTACCCTTGATGCAGGGCTTACCATTCTGCGAGGTGATGACGAACACATCCTTGCCATTCTCTGCAAGGCTGGCGTCAATCACAATCTCGAACAAGTCTGCTGCGCCATCGCCACCGATACGGTTGAGCAATCCGCTGATTGCCTCCTCAGCTGTAGCAACGGGAGCCTGTGCCCACACCGTTCCCAACATGAGGAATAGCGAGGCCAAAAGCATAGTTAGTTTTTTCTTCATAAATAGTTGAATATTAGATTGGTTTGGTATTGTTCTTTTCGGTGTTTAGGTGTCAATGTTTCTCGTGTGTTCAAATAGTATGCAAAGATACTAAAAAATATTTATATATGCAACTTTTTGTGGTGCTTTTTTTGTGTCTTTCGGAAATGCTCGTTCGTGACAAAAAAGACAAGGTTTTCTGTCTTGTACTGAAATAGGTTTACACTTTTAGCAGAGAAAATAGTTAAAATGTTAAATGCTAAAAGTTAAAATCATGGCAACCAAGAAACGCGGCCGTATCTCGAAGGCCTTTAAGCGCGAAGTCGCAATCGAGTATCTGC